>DASQVJ010000431.1:0-5745 GCA_035640835.1 Bryobacteraceae bacterium | reverse complement strand
TCGCGGCTATATCCGGCCTCTTCGTCTCTCTCGCGGCGGTCATACTGGCGAGCCTTATCGAACTCTATGGAACATGAGCTTTGGATCACTGCGCGTTTTAACGACCACCTGGCAGGTGTCGCGAATGCAGTGATGAACGCGGTGGGTTTGCATGCGCACAACCCCGCGCGTCCCTGGAGCAACTTTATGGTGATGGAGATCGTGGTGATCTTCCTCATGATGGTTGTGTTTGCCGTCCTGCGCACGCGATTGTCGATGGATCGGCCCGGGGAAGTCCAGCAAACATTCGAGCTCGTGTACGAGTTCCTACGGGATCAAGCGGAAGAGATCGTAGGCCATGGCGGGAAGCAATTCATAACCTTCGCGGGAACAATGTTCCTGTTCATTTTGTTCAGCAACCTCATCGGAGTCGTTCCTGGACTCGAGTCGCCCACGATGTTTGCGCCCGTTCCGCTCGGTTGTGCGCTGCTGACTTTCGTGTATTACAACGTGCTTGGCTTCCAGCATCAGGGCGTTGTCGGTTACCTCAAACACTTCGCCGGACCTGTGTGGTGGCTCGCGCCCTTGTTCTTTGTCATCGAGATCATCAGCCACCTGGCGCGACCTCTCTCGCTGACGGTTCGACTCTACGCAAACATGTTCGCGGGCGAGCAGGTACTGATAGTCTTCCTCGGCCTGGTGCCGATTATCATTCCCGTTGTCTTTATGGGGCTGCACATATTCGTGGGCTTTGTGCAGGCCTACATCTTCTTTGTGCTAACGCTGATATACATCGGTGGATCCGTCGCGCACGAAGAGCATTAATTCCGGCTTATTGCCGCTTCAGTGTGAGGCTGCCATGGCCCCAGCCAAGGTACGCAACCACCTCCTGTAGCGATCATTATTAGGGGAGACACAAATGTCGAGACTGTTTATGTTTGTCGCCGTGCTGCTTGCGTTCAGCATGCCGACCTTTGCCCAAGAGGCCGCCACTACGACTGGTGGAGGCGGTTTTGTTCTTCCGGTAGCTTTCGCCATGGCGATCGCCTCGGGTCTTTGCGGACTTGCACAGGGCCGCGCGCTGGCTTCGGGTGCTGAAGCCATTGCCCGCAACCCAAGCGCCGGAGCCGTTATCCGCGGTCTGCTGATTCTGGGTCTGGCGTTCATCGAATCGCTGGCCCTGTTCACCCTCGTTATCATCTTCACCCGTTAGTCAATCGGGGACGACTCCCGACGGTTGCGGCTCGGTCAATTGTCTGACCGAGCCGCGAACAATTGATCTAAAATCCGCATGAAGCTGCAAGGTATCTTCCCTCCCATCACAACCCCCTTCACGCACGACGGCGAGATCTATAAGAACAAGCTCATTTACAACGTCCAGAAGTGGAATACCACCGGGTTATCCGGCTATGTCGTAGCTGGATCGACCGGTGAGAGCGTGTATCTGACCACGGCCGAGCGAGTCCTGTGCTGGGAGCTGGTGGCCCAACATGCGCATTCCGAGAAGCTGTTGATCGCCGGAACCGGCGCCGAGAGTGTGCGCGAGACGGTAGAGCTCACCAATCGAGCCGCCGAGTTGGGGTACAAGGCAGCGATGGTGCGGACTCCCTTTTACTACCGCAATCTGATCAACCGCGATGAGGCCCAGTTGCTGTACTTCCGCTGTGTAGCCGATGCAGCGAAGATTCCGCTGATGATTTACAACTGGCCACAGATCACTGGTGTGGACATCTCCGCGGAGGTGGTTGCCAGGCTGTCCGAACACCCGAATATCATCGCAGTGAAAGAAAGCTCAGGAGACATGGCGAAGCTCATGCAGATGGTGGGCGATGTAAAGCAGGGCTTCCAAGTCTTGACCGGTTCCGCACCGACGCTCTGGCCCTCGCTGCAAGCCGGTGCGAGTGGAGCCGTATTAGCGTTCGCCAACGCGGCTCCGTATTCGCTCATTACGATTTGGGAAGCTCACCGCACTCGAGACGTCGAGGCCGGCAAGGACTGGCAACAGAGGATCGCACGGGCCGCGAAGTTGGTGACCGTAAAGTATGGCGTCCCCGGTTTGAAGCACGCCATGGATCTGAACGGCTACTACGGAGGCCCTCCGAGACTCCCCCTAACTCCGGTATCCCCAGAGGCGCAGCGTCAGATCGCCGAGGCCTTCAAAGAGATCCCGAGCTAGACGACGTTCAGGACGTGTGGACGTCCCATGCTCCCCGCCTGCTTCACTTGAGGCGCCAGGCATAGATGCAAATCCAGGACCTCTAGGCCGATCTTGAACTGCACCGAGGACGGGGTGTACTAGCTTCGCAACTCAGTTGAGAGCCCGAATCAGTGCCTCGGCTGTCTCCTGAGTCGTATTCGAGCCGCCGAGATCCGGGGTCCGCACAACACCGTCGGCGAGCACGTCTGCAACAGCGTGTTCGATATCCATTGCTGCCTTCGTTTCACCGAGATGCTCCAGCATCATCGATGTGCACAGAACGGTCGCGAGAGGGTTGACGATTCCCTTCCCGGCAATGTCGGGCGCTGAGCCGTGGACGGGCTCAAAAAGCGAAGGGAATCGCCGCGTCGGGTCGATGTTCGCGCTTGCCGCGAGCCCGATGCTGCCGATAATGATCGCCGATAGATCGCTCAGGATATCGCCGAAAAGGTTTGAGGCGACCACCACGTCAAAGCTCTCTGGTCTGCGAATGAAGTTCATGGCCGCCGCATCCACCAGCAGCGACTCAGTCTCTATCTGCGGGTAGTCGTCCGCGACTTGGCGGAACACGCGGTCCCAGAGCACCATGCTGTAGCCCTGTGCGTTCGATTTGGTGATCGAGGTTACCTTCTTCTTTCGGTTCCGGCGGACGGCAAGGTCAAACGCGAAGCGGATGACTCGCTCGCATCCAGCACGTGTGAAGACCGACGATTGTACCGCGATTTCCTCCAAGTGGCCCTCGTGCGAGAAACCGCCGATCTGTGCGTACTCGCCCTCAGTGTTTTCTCGCACGATGACCATGTCGATCGAGCCGCCCGGCTTACCAACCAGCGGCGACGTCACGCCCGGATACAGATAGGCGGGGCGAACATTGGCAAACTGGTCGAACGTTCGGCGGATCGGCAGGAGCAGGCCATTGAGCGTCACATTGTCCGGGATCTTTGGATGTCCCACGGCACCAAGCAGGATTGCATCATGAGCTGCCAGGGTCTCGAGCGCATCGGCCGGCATCATGCGTCCGTGCTTGAAGTAGTAGTCGGACCCCCAGGGAAGGTCGTTATAGTCGAGCCGGAAATCATGCCGTTTGGCAACCCCATCCATCACGCGCCGAGCTTCCGGAATGACCTCATTGCCGACGCCATCTCCTGCAAGAACTGCAATTTTGTAAGTCTTCACAAATTGGAGACTATCAGAAAACTAAGCGAACCCCTTTGGTGTGGGTTAGTCAACCAATTACTTCTGCATCGAATAGCAGAACCAGACCTTGGCCGCCAACGAGCTCCGTTATTTGAGGCAATACACTCCGCAACTTCTCTTCGGTATCCACAGCCGTGACGGTGATCGGACGGTCATCTGAGACGCCGAGTAAGCGCTTGTGATGGACTCGATGATGCACACCGTATCCCATGATGCCGACGTTCACGGTCGCACCGGCCACACCTCGCAGC
The DNA here is from genome assembly GCA_035640835.1 of Bryobacteraceae bacterium. GTDB lineage: Bacteria > Acidobacteriota > Terriglobia > Bryobacterales > Bryobacteraceae > DASQVJ01. The sequence goes on along the minus strand of DASQVJ010000431.1, from coordinate 2,121 downwards.
AGCAGTCGACGAACGATGGCCTCATAGAGGCTCATGTCCTCGTGTTTGTCTGTTTCATCTATAAAAATCATCAAAACCTTACGTGCTTCAGACATCGTGAGTCATCCGTTTTCCACCGGCTACTAAAGCGTACAGGCTCGGCAGCGCCAACAAAGTCAGGAACAGTGTTGAGAGCAGTCCGCCAACAACCACCGTAGCCAGAGGACGCTGCACATCCGAACCGATACCGGAGGCTCTGGCAGCAGGCACCATTCCGAGCAGCGCAACCAGCACCATCATCAGAACCGGCCGCATTTGCGCCAGCGAACCCTCGATGATTGCCGCTTTGGTGGTCATGTCAGGATTATGACGCCGCAAGCGATTGATCTCGGCGACAACCAGGACTCCGCTCATTACGGCCACGCCAAACAGACTGATAAAGCCGACGGCTGCAGAAACACTCAGGTTGATGCCGCGAAGGTACAAGGCGAGAATACCGCCGACGAGCGAGAACGGAACATTCATCATCACCACCCCGGCATAGGTCGGATTTCCGAACATGAAGAACAGCAATACAAAAATAATCGCGATTGTGATTGGCAGAATAATCGCGAGACGTTTCTGGGCGCGCTGAAGGTTCTCGAACTGCCCTCCCCAGGTCACCCGATAGCCTGGCGGCAATTTGATAGCCGCGTCGAACTTCCCCTGTGCTTCGCCCACGAAGCTGCCCTGATCCCTGCCTCGGATGTTGGTTCGAACTGTAATTTGTCGACGGTTCTCACGGCGGGCGATGATGGTGGCGCCATCCACGACTTCGATCTGTGCCAATTGTGATAGCGGAACGTGGCCACCTTCACGGGTGGGAATGAGCGTGCTGCCGATGGCTGCCAGGTCGACCCGCGCTTCAGGAAGGTACCGGACGGTGATGTCGAAACGCCGCTCTCCTTCGAACATCGTACCTGCGGGGTGGCCTCCGATTGCCATCTCGATCACATCCTGAACATCGCTGATATTGATTCCGTAGCGCGCAACCTCCTGCCGGTCGATCCGGACGCGTACCTGTGCCTGATCGGCTTCCTGCTCAATCGCGGTATCAGCGGCGCCACGAACCTGCCGGATTACCGAGAGGCTCCGCTGAGCCAGCTCTCGCAGCTTCGTGAGGTCAGGTCCTGTCAGGATGATGGCCAAATCAGCGGCGGACCCGGTAACAGCTTCGGTCACGTTGTCGATGATGGGCTGCGTAAAGCTGAACGCCGCTCCCGGAATCTCCGCATTCAGCTTTGATGCGAACTGGTCTACCAGATCCTGTTTACGCGTGCCTTCCGGCCAAGTGTCATATGGGTTCAAGGCAACATAGAACTCATTCCGGTTTGGACCGTACGGATCAGTACCCGCATCGTTGCGACCGGTTTGCGAGCTCACGAGCTTTACTTCGGGCCATTGCTTGAGGATCGACCGAACTTTCTGCGACACTTCAGCGGATTTATCCAACGAAATGCCGGCGGGAAGATTTGCGCGCACCCAGATCACACCCTCATCCAGTTGTGGAAGAAACTCCGACCCAAGCTGAGTACCGATTGCGAAGGCAAATGCCACTACAAGACCGGAGACCCCCACCACAACACCGGGTCGCCGCACGGCCGTATCCAGCAGAGCGCTGTATCGTTTCGCCAAGATGCCGAGCAGCGGATTCTCCCAGCTCTTCGCGCCTTTTCGGAACAGATACGTTGCGAGCACAGGGATGAGAGTCAAAGCAAGCAGCATCGAACCCAGTAGCGCATAACAGACCGTGAATGCCATGGGCGTGAAGAGACGCCGTTCCACGCGCTCCAGCGTGAACAACGGAATATAAGCAGCGATGATGATCAGAAGCGAAAAGAAGATAGGCCGCTCGACTTCAAGGGCCGCGTGTCTAACGGCCGCGATAACCCCGCCTTCTCCTGCCAGTGTTCCGATCTTTTCCCGCTCATGGATTGTATGCAGAACGTGCTCGACCATCACTAGCGTGGCATCCACAATGATTCCGAAATCGAGCGCTCCCAGACTCAGCAGATTCGCCGGGATGCCGGTGAAATGCATGCATATGAAAGCAAACAACAAGGACAAGGGAATGGTAATAGCCGTCAGAAGAGCTGCCCGGAT
>DASQVJ010000430.1:0-7648 GCA_035640835.1 Bryobacteraceae bacterium | reverse complement strand
CCTGGACCGGATGGTGCAAACGAAGGAAGCCTGGGCCGCGGCCCTGGCGGGCGGCAGTACGCCTGCGTATGACAACGCCCCGGCGGAGGACCGAACTCCTTCGGCCATGTTGGACCGCCTGGAGAAGGCCGATCGTACGTTCCACGGCGTACTCACAGATGTCCGTAATCGGAGCGCCTGGGAGGACACGTTTGTCGATGCGCTATGCGAACCCCCGGAAACTTTCACCTTTGGGGGCATGTTCGCGCACGTGATTACCTTCAACGCCTACCGGCGAATGGTTGCTATCGATGTGCTGCAAGGCTTTGGGGTGAAGGTTGATGGTGTTGGCTGTCCCATGGAGTACCTGGACAGCTTGGCGAAGGCGTGACGGGCGGATCGACGACCTTCCGAACTGCCTCCAGAGCGTCAAGCGCCTTTTTGTGCAGGAGAGAGTCGATATCGGTCACGGTCCGTACAAAGCTGCGCGACCTCGCCCAGCCGCTTTTATTTGCATCGATACGGCCCCGTCCCTGATCGCTGCAAACGCTCCATGACGCCGCATCAACAGTCAGCGTCGGCCGATGCGATTATCCCGCCTGTTTCTCAGGCGAGAGCGAGATTGAGGTTCTCGATGGCTTCGTCGATTTCCGCCGTGCTCTTGTACCCGACGGTTACGCAATCGACTCCGGCGTTGCGGAAAGCGAATTTCATTGCGGCCTGGCGGTCCGCGCGTTCGGTGAACCGGCCTTCGCCGACAAGTTTCATACTGATGACGCCCATGCCGTCCCCACGAACTTTCTTCACATGGTCGACCACCTCAGGCACGTTGCCGAGACCGCGGGTATTGTAGTCCTCCGCGTCCATGGCTACGCCCTTGTGATTGACGCGAATCATCGCGACCTGCAGGAACTTGTTGGCTGGCATCTGCCGAAGGGCAGGCAGACCATGCACGGAAGCGCCGTGAGATAGGATCGCCTTCTTGTGCTCGGCTTCCAGAATGCCGTCCTGCCAGCGAGCGGAGTCGGTGGGCCAGCTTCCGGTGTGCTGCCAGTGCAGCAGCATGATGTCAAAGTAATCGGTATTTGCGAGCTTGCGAAGCTCGTCAAATGTCTGCTGGGGATTGACGTCGCCGGGCCGTGTTGTGACTTTGGACATCAGGCGATAGGAGTCGCGGGGGATTCCCTTGAGCGCGATTCCGAGCATCCTGTGCATGTCGCCGTAGGACTCAGCGGTCTCAAAGAAGCGGATGCCGTTGTCGTAGGCATGCCGCACGAGCCGATTGAAATCGTCCTGTCCCAGCTCGCGCTGGACACGTCCACTGACGCTGCCGGTGCCGAAGGCCAGCCGCGTCACTTTTACGTTCGACTTTCCGAGGGTGACCCAGTCGGTTGCTTTGCCGCCTGGTGCCGCAATTAACGACTGCCCGGTTCCGGCGAGTGCCGTCGCGGCGAGTCCAGTCTTCAGAAACTTACGTCGGGAACAATGCTCCACTTATCCGACCTCCAGTGCGCGAATCTTAACACGGAAGGGAGCAGCGTTGTGGTTCCGACCGGCAGCCGACAAGACCACACGCCCGCCGACAGAAACAAAATCACGTCAAACCTCCCGAGTGATTGCACTGCTATCATTGCTCGTCTATCCAACCATTGTCGGCACCCGGGAACGACTCGGTCGCCCAATCTCTCAATTCGACGCCGTGATTGCGTCGGTATGCAGGTCGCGGAATGCGCGGATAGCCACTCGGAACACCAGCGACTTTACCGATTGCGGCGTGTCCCTCATCAATCCATGGATCGGCCGTTAGCCTTCCGCAGGCCGGCCGATGGTTGGGTGATGCCCTATCAGGCCAGGTGGGACCATTTCGGGAATTTTGTACGCTAAGGGCATCATCAGACCCGCACAAGTCAGCACGGGCGTCAGCCGTCAACTTGCCACCCGCCGTATCCATTTCAGGTTGGCCCGTCGTACCCGCAGGGGGATCGCGCCAACGACAGGTTAAGTTAAAGCCCGAGGACAGTAATAGCCTCTGCTATGGGCTTGTTTGCCTTTCACCGGAAGTTTTCGACCAACATCAGATCGTCTACGGAAGAGTCCACTCGGGAATAGAATATCGTGCGGCCGTCGCGAGATGCGGTAAGGCCCAGATACACGTTGCCAAGGTTACGAGCCACCATAGTAGACCTGCGGGTTGCGAAATCGAAATACTGGAGGCGTGTTTCACCTGAGGGCCGGTCGATATAGAGATTGCCTCCCTCACCTGAAGGCCGATCGATATAGTAGATGCCTCCGTCGAGCACAGCGAAGGCTCCTAGAACAACTCCGTCCAGTACCTTAACGGGCACGCCGCCGGAACTCGGCTGGCGCCACAACGGGCTCGGCGTATCCATCCTCTCGTTGTAGTAGACGTATGCGCCATCCGGCGACTCGAACGCCGCGAATCCGGCATTGTTTGTTACCTGGACGGCATCCCCGCCGGATGCCGGGATCTTCCATATCCGACGCTCACTCGTTCGGTTCGAGCTGAAGTAAATCCACTTGCCATCCCGTGAGAAGCTGGGCCGCCCGTCTGTCGCCGGATGAGAGGTGTGATTCCAGGGCTTGCCGCCTGCGGCGGGGATCACATAGACGTCGAATTGCCCTTCGGGATTGGACTGGAACACAATCCGTTCGCCATCGGGAGACCACCGCGGGGCGCCTGAAACTGCGCGCATGGACGTGAGCTGGACAGCGTTGGACCCGTCAACGTCGGCCAGCCAGATTTCCGATTCTCCGGAGCGATTCGATGTAAAGGCCACCCGGCGGCCATCAGGAGAAAGGTCGGGCGTGGCCTCGCTTCTCGTAGAGGAGATTGAGACGACAGGGGGTGCGGAGGCCGCCGTGCCGGGAGCCGAGGTTTGGACACGCCAGATGTTGGAGTCCTGAAAACTGCGAACATAGACCAGACGGACCCGCCCGGTCTGGGGGCGCGAAACCGCCGTCGGCATCAGACCGTCCTCGCCTACGAAAGGCAACCTCGTTGGCGTGGTTTCGCCAGTGGCGACGACCAAGCGCGAAAGACTCCCTCTGAGGTATCCTCCCCCCGTAGAAAAGAGAATCTCATTACTGCCGGGCACCCATGTGGGGTAACCCGCATCCATTGCAGCCCGCGTGAGGCGCTGCGGCTCGCCCACTGGGATCAGGCCTCGCCCCAGACGAAGCAAATAAAGCTCGCCATTTCCAAGGCCGCTAGGGTGCCGGCGGAACACCAGCCAACTGCCGTCGGAAGAAACGGCTGGGTTGGTGTCGCCAAACGCAGGAGGCCGTGTATTCGTCAACTGTCTTTTCTCTCCGCTCTCGAGCGAAACCACGAACAAAGCGTTCGACTTGCTCTCGGCCGGGGTGTCCGTGCAAACCAAGCAGTTGCTATCCGGACACCAGGCAAGGTACGGCGGAATGAGGAAATACGTGTCGTGTACGCGGATATCGGCCAATTTGCGCTCCGGCCCGCCAAGGGGCGGTATCAGCCGCAATTCACTCGTGCCGGTTTCCCATTCACGGCGCAGGAAGGCGATCCAACGGCCATCTGGCGACCATATCGGGTTGTAGTCATTCTTCGGATCGCTCGTCAGCCTGAGAGGAGAGCCCGCGCCGATCTGTTGCACGTAAATATCTGGGTTATCTTGCTTTGGCCCGGTCCATGTAAATGCCACGTAGTTGCCATCTGGGGAAAGAGAGGGATACCGTGTCACTCCAGGCAACGTGATAAGCGGAACGGCCCGGAGCGGCTCTGTATTGTCTGGCACGCGCCAAGCGCGCCACCCGAAATAACCCGCAACGGATAGGATCGGCAGAAGCGCGGCCCCAATCCAAAGCCAGAGTGACTTCGCCCACCCTATGCGTGCTAAAGTCAGGCTCTCGGAGGGAACAGGTGCCCGCGCGCATAGCATCTCCACCACCGGGGTGCTCACGGGGGCCGTGAAGATGTAGCCGCGGCGTGCCACCGTCCGGATAAACTGTTGCGAATCGTCGCTCAGCGCTCGCCGGATCTCGAGTAAACACTGCGACAGCGAGTTGTCTCCCACCGAGGTGTCCGGCCAAACCGCATCGATCAGCGCGCTCTTGGCAACCAGTTGGCCGCGGTGCTCCACCAAATAGGTCAGGACTTCAAAGGATTTGGGCCGCAGGTCGATTTCTTCGATACCGCGAAGCAGGACACCGCGGACCAGATCCAGTGTGAAATTATTACCAAACGAGTATTGGCGACCCGACCTCTCTCCAAAATGTGGATCAGGGGTGCTCATGCTGCTTTTCTTGCACGCTCCGCCAGCTCTCAGCTTGCGGACCGGACGAGCTTTCACAGATTATTAAGCAAATTATAATCGCGCCATCACGACTTCAAATCGCCTTGAACGTAAGCTCCCACCTAGTCACTCACGCGTTTTCGAAGCGTCTGGCGTGAGCGGCTAAAAACGAAAGGAGCAACCCATGAAACACATTATGAAGACCACGTTGTTCACGTCGGCCTTCGCCGCTTTTGGAATCGTGGCTGTCCTCAGCTTCCCAGCCATGCTGCGGGCGGATGCTGATAATAACAAATTGAGCTTCGATGTGGCAGTCGACTGCCGCACGTTTGTCAACGTCCCCGAACGCGCGGGCGTGTCTTTTGGCAGCGGCAAGATATTTCCTCCCGGTACGCTTCCCACCGGAACGGCTACCAACGATCCCACCCAACCCGTCCATGGTATTTCCCCGATCGGTGATTGGACCACCCGTGGCCAATTCGCTTTCCCGTTCCCAGCATCTGTTGCCTTGTTTTACAGCTCGACTCCCACGTTCTTCGCCACCCAATACTACATCCTGGCCAGCGGCCAAACGGCTTTAACGGTCGAGGGCTATGCTTATTTCCAGGGCCAAACACCATTGGCATCACTGTTTGCGGTGACTGGCGGCATCGGCGCCTTCAGGGGAGCGGCCGGTGATCTCCAGGGTACCGCTCTCGGCACAAACGCCACTGGATGCCCGAATTTCCGCGCCACGTTCAACATCCAGCCGGGATCTGTGCGCGGCACTTCTAGCCACTGACGTTGCCGGAGAGAAGTTAGTCGGCCTACACCCGCGTTTTTGCCATATGCCGGAAATGATCCGGAAGAGGAACACGCAATGCCATCCGATTGACCTATACGCGAAATACAGACGTTCGTTCGATCCCAGGTCTTACCAAGCGTGCACACGGCGATTTGCTGCTCTCGAATAATCTTTCGGGGCCGACCATGTACCCCTCACCGTGCGGGAGCGTTTCTCAAAAACCTCCGTTTTCAAGACTCCCAAGAAGCCATCGCGCCGGGCTTGAAAAACTGCATAAAAACTGTTGCAATACCTGTCTCGAAATCAACGTCTCAAAAGCTCTGATCCGGGTTGAGTTCTGAGACAAGGAGGTTGCGCATGCGGATCGGCTATGCACGAGTTTCCACCGCCGATCAGAATCCGGACTTGCAGGAGGACGCTCTCCAAAAGGCCGGCTGCGAAAAGATCTTCTGCGATGTCGCCAGCGGCACTGTCGATTCTCGAAAAGGCCTGGCTGAAGCCATTGATTACGCCCGCGACGGAGACACGCTGGTCGTGTGGAAACTCGACCGGCTCGGCCGTTCCTTGAAGCATCTTATCGAGACCGTAAACGGACTCGCCGCCCGCAAAATCGGCTTTCAGAGCCTGCGCGAGAGCATGGACACGACCACCAGCGGAGGCAAACTGATCTTCCATGTGTTCGGCGCTCTGGCGGAGTTCGAACGGGAACTCATCCGCGAGCGTACTCAGGCCGGGCTCCGAGCCGCTCGGGCACGGGGAAGAAATGGTGGCCGGCCTGCGAAAATGGACGCCCGAAAAATCAGCATGGCCCGGGCGCTGATGGAAAACCCGAATGCCAGTATTACCGATGTCTGCGATACCCTGCGCGTATCCCGAGCAACGTTGTATCGCCACCTCGAAAAGGCTGCGGGTAAATGAACCTTGACGACACACCTCCCCCAGAAGCAGGAGCTGCACCATTCCAACGCACGAACTGCTGTCCGCCGCACAGCGGGCGGAACTTCTCGAAGCGCACCTTTCGATGGGAGAGAGGGAGGTTGCCCGCTACTACACGCTCTCCGATAGGGATCTCCAGATCATTCGCCATCACCGACGGGATCATAACCGGCTCGGCTTTTCCATCCAGCTCTGCCATCTCCGCTTTCCTGGATGGCCGCTGAAGGCAGGTGAGGTTCCGGCCGCAAAGCTCATGGCTTATGTGGCGCGGCAACTGAACGTTAGCCCGGAACTCTTCCATGATTACGCCCGCGGACGTGACACAACCAGGCGCGAGCACCTGTTGGAATTACAACGCGATTTCGGGTTTCAGACATTCACGGATCCGCTCTCCAGCAGGCTTGCCGATCACCTGCTCCCAAACGCCCTGCGCTCGCCGAAACCGATGCCACTAATAATGGCGCTGCTCGATCAAATGCGCGCGGAGCGGATCATCGTGCCGGCATTTTCGACCGTGGAGAATCTGGCATGGGAGATTCTCACCCGCGCGGAAGCTATGGTCTTCGGTCAGCTCACGTCTGGCCTCACGCTGGTCCAGCGCCGCCAGTTGGATCGGCTCGTCACGGCCGATAGCGGCGCGAAAGGACTGGGATGGCTGCGCCAGGCCGGCGGCCGTCCGACGCCGGTGAACTTTCTCCGGCTGTGTGAAAAATTGAGTACCATTCGCGCCATTGGGCTCGATGAAGCCACGGCGAGCACTGTCCATCAGAGCCGCCTACAACAACTGGCACGCGAAGGTGCCCGGTACTCTCTTCAGCACCTCGGCCGGTTCCGCGAGGAGAAACGCCACGCGCTACTGGTCGCGTTCTTGACCCGCACGGCCCAGGAATTCACGGATCAGGCCATCGACATGCATGATCAGATGATTGGTCGTCTCTTCAACCGGAGCGAGCGGAGACAGCAGGAAGGATTTCAGCAAAATGCGAAAGCCATCAATGACAAAGTGCGGCTCTATGCAGAGGTTGGCAAGGCCCTGATTACCGCGTATAAGGCCAAGGCAGACTTGGGCAAGGCGCTGGAATCTGTTCTCGGATGGGATCAGTTTGAAACCACGGTAGAGGAAGCAGAGCGGCTCGTCGAGCCGTTCGACTGCGACTTCCTCGACGAAATGCGTGCTCAATATCCGCAGATTCGCCAGTACAGTCCGGCCCTACTGAACACGTTCGAGTTCCGCGTTGCGCCGCCGAGCGCCTCTCTGTTGAAAGCGATCGAGCTGCTTCGGGAAATAAATGAATCCGGCAAACGTAAAGTACCGAAATCGGCTCCGCGTGGTTTTGTCAGGCAACGCTGGGCGCCGCATGTATTCTCGGGCGATGAAATCGACCGCTGCTATTACGAGCTGTGCGCGTTAACCGAGCTTCGCAACGGCCTACGTTCCGGCGATGTCTGGGTAGTGGGAAGCCGCCGCTATGGAGATTTCGAGAGCTACCTGATCCCCAGGGATTCGTGGGCCGGTGTGCGAGAGAGAGGCGCTGTTGGCGTGGCGGTCAACACCGATTGCAGCACCTATTTGAATGAGCGCCGTGAGGTTCTCGATGAATAACTGAGCCGTGTTGATTCACTCGCTGCGAAAGGCACACTACCGGAGGCCCGATTGGAGAACGAC
>DASQVJ010000429.1:0-10571 GCA_035640835.1 Bryobacteraceae bacterium | reverse complement strand
AACGTGCTGAAAGCTTCGCGCATTCTTGTGGATCCTGCTGGCGTCGGCATGTCGCCCAAGCGCATTACGGTTTCAACATCCGGCATCATCCCGAGAATCGCCGAGTTCGCACAAGAGCCGAACCGGCCGAAGCTCGCGATCTCTCTAAATGCCTCCAATGAAGAGCAACGGCAACAGCTGATGCCGATCACGCGTAAGTATCACTTGCGCGATTTGATTCACGCATGCCACGCTTATCCGCTTCGACCCTGGGAGCGTCTTACCTTCGAGTACGTGCTGCTGCGCGACTTCAACGACACGGATGCCGATGCGCGCCGGGTCGTCCGGCTTCTCGCCAATATCAATTGCAAGGTCAACGTAATCGCATTGAACCCGGGCCCCGGCATTCCATACGACACACCGAGCCCGGCGAGGGTCGAAGCATTTATGTCGATCGTGCGCCGCTCGCTTCCATGCTTCCTACGCAAGCCGCGAGGTCTGGACATCTATGCCGCGTGTGGCCAACTCAAGCGGACCACTGAAGATCAGCTCTTGACCATCGGCTAGCGTGTTTCGAGCCGGAACGCAAACTCCCGTCCAAGTCCAGCGCCGAAAGCCAGCGATATCCAAAGTGCAGCAAATGACTCGAGCAATCGAGCCTGCCTCAACGGACCAGCATCCAGCGGCTCGAACCCGAGGTCCTCGGCAAGCGCATGAGCAATCCTCTTCGCTTCCGCGTCATCACCGCAGTACAGCATGGTCGCGGGACCGCTCGAAAGCTGAGGATTGGCCATGATGCTCGAGCCGACTGTGTTGAAGATCTTCACGACGCGCGCACCCGGAGACCACTGGGAAACGAGCTCGGCCGCGGACGTCCCAGGTTGGATCGCGAGCTGTAGGTCCGGGCCTAACGGATTCGTCACGTCCAGTAAAGGCTTGCCGTTGAGATCGCCTGCTGCACGAACCGCCTCCTCGGTACCCGCCCAAGGTGTCGTCAGCACGACTACCTCGGCCTGTGATGCCGCTTCTGCAAGGCTCGCCGACCGCGCTCCAACACCAGTCTCCTTGATGGCGGCGTGCATCTTCTCTGAACGAGGATCACGCGATCCGAAACAGATGGAGTGACCTTTTCGTAACCAACCTTTGGCGAGCGTAACGCCCACGCCTCCGGCTCCTAAGACTCCGATTTCCATGCGAACAGTATCCCGAACCAGGGTTGGTTCGGGCACCTAACCATCTGTTCAGTTTGCTTAATCTCGAAACACTAACGCGAGCCTTGCAGTCTTTTTGTCGGGGAGCTCGGTATGCCTCGTCGATTCCTTGCGCTAGTTCTGGCCCTGTCCCTTTATCCTGCTTGTGCTACCCGCAATCCGGGAGACCCGCTGAAGCCGGGATACAACGTTTACTCGAAAGAACAGGACATTCAGCTTGGACAACAAGCTGCCCGCGAAATCTCCTCTCAAGTGAATGTTGTACGCGATGAGGCGCTGCAGTCGTATGTCCGTCAGATCGGTCAGAAGTTGGCGTCCGTGCCTGCGGCTGGTGATTATCCCTACTCGTTTACGCTGATCAACGACCCTAGTATTAACGCCTTCGCACTCCCGGGTGGACCCGTCTTCATCAACACGGGCCTTCTCGAGGCCACGGACAACGAGGCCCAATTCGCAGGTGTTCTGGCACACGAGATCTCGCACGTAGCGCTGCGGCATGCCACCAGTCAGGCGTCGAAGGCGAATATCCTGCAACTGCCGGCAGCACTCGCCAGCATCTTCATGGGGCAGGGAAGCACGGCCGCACAGCTTGGGCAACTTGGCCTCGGCCTGGGTTTGAACGCGCTCGTACTCCGATACTCGCGCTCCGCCGAGACCGAAGCAGATGCCCTCGGTGCACGGATTCTCGCTGCTGCCGGGTACAACCCAATCGAGATGGCTCGCTTCTTTGAAAAGCTGGAGCAGCAAGGTGGATCTCGGGCACCCGAGTTCCTCTCCTCGCATCCCAACCCTGGCAATCGAGTGCGAGCTGTGGAAGCCGAGATCCGAACCTTCCCACAAGGCAACTACCAGGCGTCGTCCGGACGTTTCGAGCAAGTGAAGCAGGCAGTCGCACGCCTCCCCGAATCCGGCCAACAGACCCGAGCCCGGCTTGCTCCGCAGCAACAGCCGCAGGCGCCATCCATGGGCACTTCAAGCGACTTCCAGACGTTTAACGGTGGGAGGTTCAGCATTTCCTATCCATCCGTTTGGCAGTCGTACGCAGCAAACGACCAGTCGAGTGTCGCGCTAGCTCCGCGCCAAGGTATCGTGCCGGCCTCGAGTGGTGGACTCCAGGTTGGCTACGGCGCTTTGATCAGTTACTACCAGCCGCAGCGATCGACGAACCTTCGTCAGGCTACCGCGGAGCTGCTCTCGATGGTTCAACAGTCCAATCCATCCATGCGTGTGGCAGGCAACGCGCGCAGGGTCAATGTTGGTGGCCAGCCGGCTCTGATCACCCCGCTCAGGAGTGTGTCGCCGTACGGCGGTGCTGAATCCGATTACCTGCTGACCGTAGCTCGGCCCGAGGGCCTGTTCTACATGGTGTTCGTGGCACCGGAGCGGGACTTCAACTCATTGCAGGGCACGTTCGATCAGATGGTCCGGAGCATCCAGTTCCGGTAAGTCGCCGGCTACTTGACCGCTGCCGTCGACATCCGCCGGCGATCTCCGAACTTCTGGGTGGCGTAACCGACCACCGCGCCAAGGATGCTGCCCGGGAGCATGATCTCGAAGTAGTAGTGCTTTCCCGAAGGCTGCGGCATGGCGGCGACAAGGTACGCGAGGAACAGGCCGACTCCCGTGCCGAAGAGGATCCCCGCTGACAGCGAGTTGACCTTCTTAGCGAACCAGCCGATCAGCACACCGGCGAGCAGCCCTTTGAAAGTCGATCCAATTACGATGCCAAGGAGCTCGTTGCGAACCTCGGGCGTAAACCAGGCGGTGAGTCCATCGAAGATACCGAGTATGCCTCCAAGCACGAGGCCAAAGAGAGGTTTGTTCATAAGCGTCTATTACGCACTCGCCGGAAATTCTTTAAGCGGCACCGTTCTTTTTTTAGCGCCGAAACCACAAGAACAGTGCCACCCGCATCAACAGGTACGCTCCTATAATCGCCACGAGCGTTTGGTGCTTCGACAGCAGCCTTGCCGCGATCTCCCACAATGACTCTCGATAAGCTGACATCGGCAGACCATCAAGATAGTTGCTGATGTCTGCTGCCAGATCGAGCACAGTCTGGTACCGCAACTCGGGATCCTGCTGAGTGGCACGAGCCGCAATCGCGGCCACTCGCTTCGGGGCCCCAGGATCGAGGCTCTGCAGGATCCGGCCAAGCGCGTAGATGTCGGCTCGTTGATCCACGCTCGAGCCTTGCGATTGCTCGGGCGCCATATAGCCGGGAGTACCGATCACAATTCCCTGTACCGTGCCTGCTCCGTTGCTTGCGAGCTCCCCGTCTTTCTCGGACGCCGAATCCAACAGCTTGGCGACGCCCCAATCGAGCACAAGCACCTCACCGAAGCTCCCGATCATGATGTTCTCGGGTTTCAGGTCTCGATGCACGATGTTGCGGGCGTGCGCAAATGCCACTGGCTCGCAGATGCGTAGAAAGAGCCGTAGCCGATCCGCCAGGGAGTGGGCGCTTTGCGACCATTCGTCGAGCCGCTGCCCATTCACATGTTTCATCGCGTAGAACAATCGACCATCCGGGAGCAGCCCCGCGTCATGAACCGGGACCACTCCAGGGTGTTCCAGTGCAGCCAGAATTCGTGCCTCGCGCGTCAGCCGGTGCTCGAGATCCGTGGTCGGATGACTCAGGATCTTGAGCGCAACATGGCGCTTCAGGACCGTGTCTTCGGCGAGGTAGACGATACCCATGCCACCTCTGCCGATCTCGCCACCAAGACGATACCGATCCGAACCCGCCGTCTCGGCAAGCAAAAGCTCCAGATGACTGAGTGCTTCATCGGACAGGGGTGTCATGGGAAGCGTTCACCGGTGAGAGCGGCAGCCTCCGCGTGAAACTCACGCTCATTGGCTGTGATATCGCGTAGTGTTTCGAGCAGTGCACGCCGAAAGTCGCGACGCGCGGCCGCCAGATGGTTCGTGACCGTGTTGATGGTCAGGTTCGACTCCGTGGCAAGCTCGGCGTACGAAGGCCGCGAATCAGAGTCGCAAAGATGATAGCGTTCGAAAAGCGAAACGTAAGGCGGCTTCGAAGTACATCGGAACCGCTCGAGCGCTAGCTCGAATAAGCTGCGGCGCCACTCGGCATAGAAGAACTCATCGAGGTTGGCAGCCACCGGCATGTCGATGGAGCGGAGTTCGCCTTCGGCACTCTTGAAATCGAGCGAGAGCATAGGTCCCGCATACCTTTTCTGCCTCGATTCATGCTGCCGATCATTGGCAATAAAGCCGTCAAGGCATACTCGCAAGTAGGTCCGAAAGCTTGCAGCCGCCGGATTGTAAGGCGCGAAGTGATCCTTCTCGAGCGCCCGCGTGAAGAAAGCCTGCGTGAGGTCCTGAGCCGATTCGCCATCTGCGTGCCAGCGAACTCGTATGTACTTATAGACAGGCTTCCAGTACGCCGCGATGATTCGCGACCACCCCTGGTTGCGTAGCATAGGATTCTCGCTGCGCAAGGACTCGATTGCCGAGAGCCGCGTCTCCGGAAACATCGAAGTGCCTTATTGTGTCACGCGGAGAGGCCGTTTTGCGGAGGGCCTTCCAACCCCGGCAACGTGAACTACACGCTCAGCACCGCACAAGGCGATTCGCGGATCAGTGCGTACGCGTTCGTCCGCAGGAAACCCGGTTTGCCTCGAACGCTACGACCCACCACCAGCACATCCGACCCTAGACGCTCGGCTAGCTGAGGTACGACCTTATTCGGTAACCCGATCTCGACATGAAGTTCACAGTCGAGGCCAACGTCTTTGGCGAGGCCCTCGAGCCGATCGAACGCCAGCTGGATGACCTGCTGTTCCGAGCCGGCATCCAAAATAGCCGTAGCACTCTCCATCTCGATCGCGTGAACCACGTGAATCTCAGCCGAATAATCTTGTGCGAGTTCCTTTGCGAAGCGTAAGGTAATCGGCGCGTGATCATCCAGGTCCACAGCACAAATGATGCGATGAAATTGCGCGATGCTGGGGTGCTCACGCAAATGCGCCCCCGTCAGGATCGGAACCGTCGCCTCATCAAGGACCTTCGCCGTCACAGAGCCCAGCAGGAATCGCCGCAGTGGACCAAATCCACGCGTTGCCATTGCGATGAGATCCGAGTTGTGTTCTCTCGCAGCTTGCAGGATGCAGTCATGAGGCTCACCTCTTACCGAGAGGCGATCGATGGTCGGGGGAAGCTCAACCGGAAACTGAAACTGCTTAAGCCGTTCTTCCGCGCTCCTCAAAAGTTCGTCCGTGAGTCCTAGAAGCCCGAAGGCGTTCGGCAAAGGCTCGGCTGGCACTGGCGCGGGCACTTCGATCACATGAAGAATGGTCGCCTCGGCACGGTAGTGTTGCAGCAAGGGCAACACGAACCGGACCATCGCGACCGAGCTTTCCGAAAAATCAAAGGGGAGCAATACGTGGCTAACCTTCATTGTCTTTTAAGGTACTAATCTACGCTGAACGTCTCGACGAAAAGACGCCAGGTCGAACGTATGCTCTACGTTTTTACGAAGCGAGCTCGCCAAACATCGATGAAAGCGTCTGCTACGGACACGATGATGGGACCAAGAATAATGCCCGGAGCACCGAACGCAACGATTCCGCCAGCGACCGCGATAAAGATCACGAGCGGATGCACGCGCAATTCCTGGCCGACGACAAAAGGAAACAGCACATTATCGATCAGCCCGACAGCGAAAGCTCCCCAGAGCACGAGGAGTACAGCCTTCGTCCAACTGCCCGCGAGAGCCAGTGAAATCGCGCCGGGAACCCACACCACCGCAGGCCCGAGCACTCGCATAACCGACAATGCTGCCATCACGCAGCCCCAAAACACAGGAGATGGCAGCCCGAGCATCCAGAAGCCCACGCCTCCGAGAAAACCTTGTGCGGCCGAAACAATCAACTGCCCAACGATCGACACGTACACCGTCAGGTGAACACGATCGAAAAGCATTCTGGTGTCTGTCGGAGAAAGCGGAATCAACGCTCGAGCATTCGTCACCAGCAGTTCCGTGTCCCGGACAAAGAAAAACAGAATGAAGATGCCGAAGATGATCTGGGTAAGCGCCCACGCGGAGCTCAACAACAGCCGCGAGGCGAAATTCGTCAAAGGCCCTGTCACGCGCGTCGGGTCGATATCCATGCTGTCCCGCGCGTATTGAAGAGCCGGCCCGATACCGGGAACGTTCTCCAGGACAGTACGCCAATGCCCTGTGCTCAACTCATACCGAACGACCCTCGCAACGCCGGCCGCCTCTACAGCCACTTGCTGCAGCATCAGCCACAACGGGACTAGCACCAGCGCAAACAGAAGAAGAACCGAAACCAGGGATGAAAACGTGGGCGACCTCAGCCATGGCAGCAAGCGGAGATGAATACGTCGACCCACCACAGCAAGCGCCAAAGCTAAAGTCAATGAGCCAATGAACGGTCGAACCAGCAGCCAGCAAGCGAAGAGAACAAATGCCGTAAGCCCCAGCAACATCAGGCTGCGGGCATGTTCGCGTACAGGAGAGGAGTCCTCTAGCGACGACTGCGAGACTTCCTGGGGAGTTTCAGGCATGATCATCGTGCTCGTACCAGTAAAAGCCAATCGCCTTCGGATGGCGTTTCCAGAGAGAACGCAGCACCGGCCGCGAAAGTTCCGGCCCTTGTCTGTTCACCGGTTCTCGGATTCAACCATCTTGCTTCGGATCGGCTTCCTTTGAGAGCGGAAGCATTCACAGCAACGCGACCCGGAACGGGCAGATACAGCAGCGCGAAGTCCCTTCTGTCAGAAACAGCTGCCATCGAGTAGTCTCGAAAGCTTTCCTCGTCGAACTTATCTTCGGCCAGGATCGACCGATCCGGGCGCAACCGCCACCAATCAAACGTATCGAAGAGATTGCGTAGGACCTTCATGTGCTCCGCGCCTTCATAGTTCAGACAAACACGCCAAGGCTCGGCGACTCCCGTTTTTGGATGATCGAGGGGTACTTCGGCCTTCCGAGACCAGAACCAGATCCCGTGGGCTCCATACGAGACGCCGGCAGGTGGACCGGCAAGCAGACTGTAGTATGCGGCGCGCCTCACATCATAGTCATCGATCTTTTTGCCGTCATAGCCTAGATGTGCCTCATAATTTGGCTCAGCATCGATGACGGGTCGCCGTGGGGTCAACCTCCAATCCACTGCCGGTCCCGCAGTCGCGTTCCATTTCCATTTCGCGGCGCTGCCTCCATGGCCGGACTGGTAAAACAGCACGTCGAGCCACGGCTCATCCTTGTAGGGCTCCCAGGGAGCGCGCATCCCTCGAGGGTGCATCCCCACAGGCTGTCGATTTGGTCCTTTCCCGAACACACCCGAACCGATCGCTTTCCAACGGGCGACGTTCTCGCCGCTATAGTCTCCATCGCCTCCGAGCATCCAGATCGCCGCGTGCGCGTGGTACCGATCGGCCATGTAGCGTGCCAATCGAATCGCGTCTTCGGAAGAAAGCGCAACGCCCGGGCTTTCGTTGTCCTTGGATGTCAAGGCCCACAGCATTACCGGCACCGCCACCAGTCCCGCATCGTTCAAGACGTCGAACTTCCGATCCATTCGTGCGAAGAAGGCAGGGTTAACGCGAACGGGATTCGCTCCGCTGAACGCGACCGCCCCTGTTTCATCCTGTCGACCCGCGCGCCATTGCGTCATCACAAACTGCACGGCTGTGAAGCGCTTTGCCTTGCGATCGGCCACGTAATCTCGCCATTCCTCGTTTGTGGACAAAAGAGCGCCGTTCCACGCGGTATCGGAGAGAAAAAACCAGGGCTTGCCACGCTGCACCAGATATCGGCGATCGGGCGAGAGCGAAGGCTGAAGCGCCTCTATCTGCGCGCGAGTTGCTCGTAGATCACCGCTGACAGGCTTAACGTCCTGACGAACTGCTCGCCATCGATAGACACCCGTCGCCGCTGGTGCGAGCCGGAATCTCCACGTTCGGCCTCCATCCCAAAAGGCTCGAACCTGCTCGCTCGGCCCCTTGGGACCCTGGATGTCAATCAGGACTTGTTCGCTCAGCGGGTCGTTCGATTCACTCAACAGTTCGAGGCTTTGTTCCAGGCGACTGCCTGCTGGAACCGCTTGCGCGAGCGCTACTCTTACCAGCAGCAGAGCAAGCAAAACCGGAATTTTCACGTGAGTTCCTAAACTTTCTGTACTCTACGCAGTGTATACAACTCCGGGTTTAAAGTGGCCTGCTCGAGTCTCCTCCAATCATCGGTGACACTGATCATCTTGCCGCTTACGTGATTCGAAGCGTCCGAGGCGAGGAACATCGCGAGTGCGATCTGTTTCTCAGGAGCAATGCCGCCGGTAACGCGCAACTCGAGCGCCTCCTGCTCCTCCTTCCAGCCGGCCCGGTCGCCTGCTCGCAGAATCTCGTCGGTCATGCTTGTGTACGTGGCGCCCGGGAGCATCACGTTCACCTGGACGTTGTGATCGCGGACCTCTTCTGCAACCGTTTCAACAAATCGGACCAGGGCAGCTTTCGAAGCTGCGTATGCGGAGAACGACGGCCGAGGCCCCATAGAGCCACGGCCTCCGAGAACGATGAGCTTGCCGCGCCGGCGCTGGATCATGTGAGGCAACACGGCGCGGGATGAATTCATTACACCGAAAAGATTCGTGTGCACCGTTTCCATCCATGCCTTTGGTGATGTCTCCGCGAAAGGACCGATAGGGCCAAGAATCGCGGCCGCACAAACCAGCACATCCAGCTTGCCGTAGTTCAGTAGCGTCCGATCCACGGCCGCACACAAGGCCTCAAAATCGTTTACATCGGCACGAATGCGGAGAGACGTGCCGCCGTTATGCTCAATCTCGAGATTCGCCAGGTCCAGTTCCGCTTTACTTCGGGCCAGCAGGGCTACTCGAGCACCTTGCGCTGATAATCCAATCGCTAGTCTTTTCCCGACACCCCGACCTGCACCGGTGATCAGGATGACTTTGTCTTTAACGTCGTGCAAACGCTTCTCCTCTTAGACGGAGAACATGCCCTCGAGTAGACCCCCAAGCTTAAACAGACGGATAAACCCACGGATCCCGGTACGGACGTTTCAGCAATTTATTGGCATCCTGGTCGCCAATGATTACCTCTTTATCGCCGTCCCACTTTACGCTCCGGCCCAACTTCATTGAGAGCATCCCCAAGAGACTCATGTTCGTCGACCTGTGACCGATCTCAATATCGGACACGGGCGTTTTTCCCGTCCGTACGCAGTCGATAAAGTTCGCCCACAGTTCCTTGATGTTCTGCGAGTCGGGCTGATTCAACTGAGGCTCCTGATGGATGGGCGTTGCGTTCTTGGCCGTCGGATAGAAAGTCCATCCATCGAGCCAGCCCATGTGGAATGTGCCCTCGGTGCCGTAGAAGTAAGCACCGATGTTCGATTTCTCGGCGAGGTTGGCAGCGTAGGTTCGGTGCTCCCAAACACAAGTGAAAGATTCGAACTCGAAGGTGGCCACTTGGGTATCCGGTGCGTCCGTGCTGTCTCGCTTAATATGGCGTGCTCCTCTGGAATAGACGGTGCGAGGAAACTTTTCGTCTGTCCACCACAGAACCTGGTCCAACCAGTGAATACCCCAATCGCCCAATGTTCCGTTTGCATAGTCGAGATGCTGCCGGAAGCCCTTCGGGTGAATGCTTGTGTTATACGGTTTCTTGGGAGCTGGGCCACACCACATGTCCCAATCGAGTCCTGCCGGGACATCGGAATCAGGGGTTACCGTGCCGGCCCCGCCTGGATAGTGCACAAAGCATCGCACCATGCCGATCTTTCCCACCTTGCCTGACTTCAGGAATTCCATGCCTGACACGTTGTGCGGCGACACCCGGCGATGTGTTCCTACCTGCACCACACGCTTGGCATCTCGAGCTGCTTTCACCATCGCCCAGCCTTCGTGAACGGTGTGGCTGATCGGCTTCTCCACGTACACGTGTGCTCCGCTTTTCACGGCCGCGATGGTGATCAGCGGATGCCAGTGATCCGGTGTCGCCACGATTACGATCTCCGGCTTCTCTTTCTGCAATAGTTCACGGTAGTCGCGATACTTCTTGGGCTGATCGGAGCTCTGCTTTTCGACCAGCGCGACTGCGGGGTCCAATTGATTCGAGTCGACATCGCACATAGCGACCACCTTCGATTGACCGGATGCCATGGCCTCGCGCAGGATGTTCATGCCCCACCAACCAGTGCCGATGAGCGCCGTGTTGTACTTGCGGGAGGTTTGAGCCCCAAGAATCTGAAGGCCGAGAGGAGACGCGGCTGCGGTCTGTACAAATTGTCGTCGATTCATAATCACCTCAATCATGCATTGCCGGGCGGCAAGCCGTAGGTGATTATACGCGGAACAAAGAGCAGGCGAT
>DASQVJ010000428.1:0-9828 GCA_035640835.1 Bryobacteraceae bacterium | reverse complement strand
CGCGACCATCGAGGTCTGCTCCGACCAACGCCGGATCAGTTCGATGTCCTTTTTCGCCTCCGCTACCTTCAGGCAGTTGTGGGCCGCAGCTACATCGTCCGGATCCAAGCTCAAACTGCGGGTTCCTGCTTCCAGAACCTTGTCGTATTGCTTGGCTTCGAGATAGTTCGTTTGCAGCTGACCCAAAACCCAGGTCACCGCCTCATGATTTGGAAAGCTCTTGGCGAATTGCTCTAAAAGCGCTGTTCGCTTAGGGCTGTTTTGCTCTGCGTCGATCTGCTGCAACAGCATGCCTTCCTGCGTGTCGGTTTCAATCAACAGGCGCTGGGCGGAAGCTGCTGTTGCCACAATCAGCAGCAACAAAAACCGGGTTAATATGGTCCGCATGAATCCCTCCGTACGGCGTTCCGGCGCTGGCATGGCAGCTTTACAGGCATACATTCCGTAGCTTAGTCCAAAATCGACGGAAAGATGCTAATTCTTTAGAAGATTTCCGTGAAATTTGATCCTTTCGGAGGGTCGTACTAAGAATTCTGACTTATAATTCAGACAAATCCCTTAGACCACGTACTACCACCAATGTGCGAGGCCGCATTCACTTTCAGCCGGCTCTCGCGCCCCAAGTTGTTGACCTATTAACCTCCGTCGTTGTACGCTCGACATTCGCCTCACCTGGTATGCTTCTTCCCACCACCTACTCGGCGGCCCTCATGCTGATGATCCTCTCGATGCTGTGCTGGGGGAGCTGGGCCAACACGTTCAAATTGGCTAAGAACTGGCGCTTCGAACTGTTTTATTTCGATTACACGTTTGGAGTCCTGATCGCCGCACTCATCGCGGCCCTCACTTTCGGCTCCATGGGTGACGATCTGTCTTTTCAGGACAATCTCCTGATCGCCGGAAAGCGCAATATGGCGTTCGCGGTCGTGGCCGGCGGAGTATTCAACCTGGCCAACATGCTGCTCGTCGCAGCGATTTCCCTCGCCGGGCTCGCGGTTGCCTTCCCCGTCGGCATTGGTCTCGCCCTGGTCATCGGAGTGGTCTGGAATTTTATTCTCCGGCCGCAAGGAAATCCCCTGTTCCTTTTCGGAGGCGCCCTACTCGTCGTCGGGGCCATCATCGTTGACGCCCTCGCCTACCGCGCCAAATTCGAAGCTGAAGATGAGGTCAAGCCCGGGTTCAGTCTCAAAGGACTGATCCTGGCCCTCGTGAGTGGCGTGCTCATGGGCAGCTTCTACCCACTCGTCGAGATGAGCCGCGAGTCGGAGATCGGGCTCGGACCCTATGCGGTGGCCGTCTTCTTCGCGATCGGTGTGTTCCTAAGTACCTTTGTGTTCAACGTTTACTTCATGAACCTTCCGGTACAAGGCGAACCCATCGGCTTCTTCGATTACTTCAAGGGGTCGGCAAAATACCACTTGCTTGGTTTGCTTGGCGGGATCATCTGGTGCACCGGCGCCATCGCGAATTTCGTGGCTTCCACTTCCACGGTTCCTGTCGGCCCTGCCGTCACGTACGCCATGGGTCAAGGCGCCACCATGATCAGTGCCCTCTGGGGCGTGTTTGTATGGCGCGAGTTTTCCGGCAGCGAAGGCAGGGTTAAGCTCCTGCTGGCCCTGATGTTCCTGCTCTTCGCTTCGGGCTTGGGTCTGATCTCGGTCGCGCCGCTCTACGTTAGCGCGACAGGTGGACGCTAAACGACAACTTCGGCCTGAACCGGACGATACTTGTTCTCGACGTAGTCGTTGAGCATGGCGATAAACTCGGCCACGATGTTATCGCCCTTCAGAGTCGTCACCAGCCGCCCGTCCACATAAACCGGGGCCTTCGGTTCCTCGAACGTACCCGGCAGCGAAATGCCGATGTTTGCGTGCTTCGATTCGCCTGGACCGTTTACGATGCAACCCATCACCGCGACCTTCATCTCCTCGACACCCGGATAGCTGTCGCGCCAAACGGGCATCTGCTCGCGCAGGTAGGTCTGGATCTGATCGGCCATGTCCTGAAAGAACGTGCTAGTCGTGCGCCCGCAACCAGGACACGCAGCCACTTGCGGCGTGAAGCTCCGAAGCTCCAACGCTTGCAGGATCTGTTGACTCACCACCACTTCCTCGGTCCGATCGCCATTCGGCAAGGGTGTGAGCGAAGCACGGATGGTATCGCCGATGCCCTCCTGCAGCAGAACACTCAGGGCCGCTGTCGTCGCGACGATACCTTTCGAGCCGAGTCCGGCTTCCGTCAGGCCGAGGTGCAAAGCGTAGTCGCACTGCGAGGCCAGCTTTCGATAAACGTAGATGAGATTCTGAACCCCGCTGACCTTCGCGCTCAGGATGATCTGATCGCGCCCGAGCCCATAACGTTCGGCTGCATAAGCCGACTCGAGGGCGCTCACCACCATCGCCTCCATGGTCACCGTGTTTGCGTCCAGTGGGTCGGCCGATGCGTTGTTCTCATCCATCATGCGGGTGAGCAGCTGTGAATCGAGCGAGCCCCAGTTCACGCCGATCCGCACAGGCTTGCGATGTTCGATCGCAGCTTCAATCATGGTGCGGAAATTGTCGTCGTGCTTCTTGCCGATATTTACGTTGCCTGGATTGATGCGGTATTTCGCCAACAGCCGCGCACACTCGGGATACTTCTTGAGAAGGATGTGGCCATTATAGTGGAAGTCGCCGATGATGGGCACGCGCACGCCGAATTTGTCTAACGTCTCGACGATCTTCGGTACAGCCTGCGCCGCCGATTCCGTGTTGACCGTGATACGAACCAGCTCGGAACCCGCCTGAGCAAGCGCCATCACCTGGTTCACCGTTGACGGCACGTCCGCTGTATCCGTGTTCGTCATCGACTGCACGACCACCGGGTGATCGCCGCCAATCCAAACTCCACCAACGTTTACCGCCACCGATCTTCGGCGCGGAGCTGCTGCCATGAAGCCTCCGTGAATCTATATTCTAGCAATCGTGTCCCAAACGACCCACCGATTACGCGTTCTGCTTGATGAGCGACTTTTATCCGGGAGTGATGCACTTCGCAGACAAAAGTTGCGTAAAAAAATGGATCGTCGCGATTGCAGAATTTGATTGGGTTTTATTTGGGCTTGCATTAAACTGGAACAGTACTGGCGTAGCATTAGATCAGCTATGCAGGAAGGATGTCCCAGCGGACCCATCCATCTCCCCGCCGAGAAGAGCGAAGAATTTCGACGGAAGAGCATGATGATGAATGATCAACTAATCGAAGCCAATATAGTTCTCCTGGGTCTCGCGGATGAACTAGCTAATGACCTCAGCGAGGCGCTAGGGCGGTTCTGCGAGGGCATTCAGACCCGTCGTCCGCTCGCTGATTCTGTACAAGCTCTCCATGAACTCCAACGGCTAGACGTCAACCTCGTCTTTTGCCGGCCGGTTCCGTCCCTCATTCGTCGTCTCCGAGGGATGAACCCCTCGGTTTCCATCATCGCTGTGAGCCGCATTCCGGAAACGAGCGAATGGATTGATTCGATCGAGGCTGGCGCTGACGATTACTGTGCTGCGCCTTTTGAAACCGCTCAGTTGCGTTGGATGTTCGAATCCTGTCTCAGTTACGCGCGGGCAGCCGCTTAAATTCCCTGTCGAGATAGCTACCGTAAGCTGCGTCACATAACCGAGCGCGGCGGAGCTTTATTCGCTCCTCTCACTCGAGTTGTTTTGGCCTCGGCTACCGCTACAGCCGTCGCCAGTTAAAAAACGAAAACAAAAAAACAAGGAGTATGCCTTGAGGTACATTGCCGCTGTGGCGATTAGCGCCACAGCACTTACCCTTAGTGTGTTCGCCGCATCAAATTCCTCTTTGAATGGTGAAATTCAAGGAGATTTCGATTCGTACTCCGGGTTGCAGGTGGAGCTCGCAGCCTCGACTAGCAACAACTTCGTCGAGCGTGTACAGGTCGCTCCTAACGGACAGTTTGAGTTTCGCTCCGTTCCGTTAGGTACGTACGAGATCCGTGTGCTCGGTCCTCAAAATGAGTTGGTCAAACGTGAGCTCATTCACGTGAGTGACACTTTCAATTTCGTTACAGTGCGACTGTCGGAACGAAAGCAGGTCGCCACGAAGGGTGATGGCACTGTTTCGCTCGCGCAGCTGAAACATCGTCCGCCGAAGAAAGCCATGCAGGAGCTCCTCAAGTCCGAGAAGCTTAGGAAGAAGGGCGATCACCAAGGTGCCATCGGCGCGTTGCTCAGAGCCGTCGAGTATGACCCGGAGTACATGGAGGCTCTGAATAACCTCGGCTGCCGCTATATGGAGACGCAGGAGCCGGCACAGGCAGCAAAGTACTTCCAGCAGGCCTTGAAACTCGATCCTTCGCAGGTTTCTATCTACGTCAACGTAGCCGTAGCTCTGCTCAACACCGGCAAATACCGAGACGCAATTCCTCCTGCGCGACGGGCTTTCGATCTCGACTCATCGAACCGGAAGGCACGTTATGTATTGGGCATGAGCCTTGCAAACTCGGGGATCTATACGGCGGAGACACTACAACTGCTTCACGCATCCACCGAGTTCCCTCTTGCCCGCTACACCCTTGCCAGGGTGTACACAGGCTTCGGCTGGTACCAGCTCGCCCGCGAGGCACTGGGTGACTACATCAAGGTCGCACCGCCGGAAAAGCGCGTCGCTGTCGAAAAATGGATGAACGCCCTGCGAGCCGCCAAGTAGACGGTCGCATAATGCTCCAAGACTCTGTGGGGGGCGGCTTCGGCCGCCCCTTCGTCATCTGACAGGAAGCATCTACACTCTAAGGCAGGAGCGATGGATGACAGGATTCGATCCAGCACCCTTGGAGGCGAATCGGCGGAGAATGACGGCATTGTTGACCGACCTGACGGCGCGAGAGGGAATGCACCCTACCGCTCTGGATGCCGTGAAGCTGGCCCGGGCCGATCACAACATTCCACGGGCGCCGGTATTGTATGAGCCCAGCATCTATATTGTGGCCAGCGGGCGGAAGAAGGGCTTTATCGGCGACCGTCAGTTCGTTTATGACCAGAACAATTATCTTGTGTTGTCGGTTCCCCTTCCGTTAGAGTGCGTCACAGAGATCGGACACGACGGACCGATGCTGGCGCTAGCGGTGCGGGTCGATTTGAGCGTGGTGGGTGAGTTGGCGCTCAAAATGGGCGTAAGAGGGAGGCAGGAGCCGGTGGCTGCGGATGGCTGCGTTCAAGCGACACCAATGAACGCACCGCTCAGCGACGCTGCCGTACGGCTGCTGGAGTGTTTACGTTCGCCAGTCGATACGGCGGTTTTGGGTCCAGGAATCGTGCGGGAAATTGTTTACCACGTGCTTTGCGGCCCGCGAGGAGATACCCTCTTTGCAATGCTCAGCCGAAACGGACCGGCAGCGCAGATACATGCGCTGCTTCACCGGATGCATACCAACTATACCGAGCCGTTAAATGTAACACGTATGGCGGACGAGATCGGTATGAGCGTCTCTGCCTTTCACCATAATTTCAAGGCCGTCACAGGCAGCTCCCCATTGCAATACCTGAAGTCGGTACGTCTTCACAAGGCGCGCATGCTGATGATGCATGAGGGGCTCGGTGCAGCAGTTGCAGCAGAACGGGTGGGCTACGAGAGCGCGTCACAATTCAGCAGAGAGTTCAAGCGCTTTTTCGGCATTCGTCCCACAGAGGAGGCCAGGCGGGTTCGGGAGATTCCCGGAGCGGGTGTGGCCGAGAGGATTGGCGCCGAATCGGCGTAGGCTGCGTACAAAAGCAGAATCAGGCAAGAGATTCGAAGATTCGAGCATTGCTGCCACTGTCCCCATTGCTTGTAATGAGTATGGGATCAAATTTCTGAACAACTCCGGAAGATTCCATTGATCTTGAGCAGTGAACTGCTTTGGAGAATAAGTGACAACAATGCAATACCGAACGCTAGGAAACACTGGCCTTCTTGTCTCCCGCGTGTGTCTGGGCACGATGACCTTCAGCGGCGCAGGTTTCTATAAAGTCATCGGCTCTGTGGACCAGGCGGGAGCCGACGAACTCATCAAGGCATCCATCCAAGCCGGAGTCAACTTCTTCGACACGGCCGATGTCTACTCTCAAGGAGAGAGTGAAAAGACGCTCGGGCAATCTCTCAAAAACCTGAATATCCCGCGCCAGGACGTAGTGATCGCCACGAAAGTCTTCAGCCGAGTCGGTCCGGGCCGCAATGCTATGGGCGCATCGCGCGGACACATCATGGATGCTGTGGAGGCCAGCCTCCGCCGTCTGCAAATGGACCACATTGACCTGTACCAAATCCACGGCAATGACTCGGTCACTCCGCTCGAAGAGACGCTCCGCGCCTTGGACACTCTCGTGCAACAGGGTAAAGTCCGATATATCGGTTGTTCCAACTGGCAGGCGTGGCGGATAGCCAGGGCGCTTGGTGTCTCGGAGTGGAAGAACCTTGCCCGCATCGACAGTTTGCAGGCTTACTACTCGATTGCGGGCCGCGATCTCGAACGCGAAATCGTTCCTCTCCTCGAAGCGGAAAAAACAGGACTACTAGTGTGGAGCCCGCTCGCCGGAGGCCTCCTTTCCGGCAAATTCACGCGTGAGAATCAGAAGCCGGAAGGCGCTCGCCGCTCTGAGTTTGACTTTCCTATTGTGGATAAGGAGCGTACCTGGAAGGTTCTCGAAGTAATCACGCCGATAGCAAAGGCCCATGGCTGCAGCCCTGCCCGGATCTCGCTCGCGTGGCTGCTGGCCAAACCCTTCGTTACGTCGGTGATCATCGGAGCCAAGCGCCCGGAGCAGCTCCACGATAACATCGCCGCGGTGGATGTCCAGCTCACGGAAGACGAGATGAAGCGGCTCGATGAGGTGAGCGCACTGCCACCTGAGTACCCAGGATGGATGGTCGCCTTTCAGGACGCCGACCGACTGGATCCGGCAAATGCGCCTGCCTGGGCCGCTGCCCAGGCGAAATAACGGGTTACCAGCCCCGCAGATCATTCGTCCGCGCAGAAAACGGTCACACCCGCATTCTGCGCGGCCTTTTGCAGCTTGCCGTCGAGTGTGGCGAGTGGCACTTCATGTCGTATCGACAGTTCCAGATACGCCGCATCGTAGGCCGACAGGCCGTATTCGCGGGCGAGCGGCAGAACGTTGCCGATATGCTCACCAACCGTCTGCGAATCCTGCGCCAGGGACAATCCTTCCAGCAATGCCGTGAAACGCTGAATCTCCGGTTGCCGCAACCGCTTCGTCCGTTCGCCGACCAGCACGGCATTGGCGATTTCAAGCGGCCAGATCGAAGGCACGAGGATCGTCTTTCCTTCAAGCGCGACAAGAACCGCATCAGCGTATTCGCTGCTTTCGTCCGGAAAGCACCATGCCAGCGCCGTGGACGCATCGACGACAACGCCGGTCAAAAACGCCTGCCTTCCTCGATCATTTCGCGGACCGTCATCTTGCCGCGCTTCACGCGCCGGCGCAATGCCCGCATGCCTTCCACGATTTCCTTGTGGGTCAGCTTGGTTTCAGCTCCGGCGACAGGCATCAGCACCGCAGCGGGAACGCCGTGCCGCGTGATCGTGATCTTTTCGCCCTTCGCCACCCGGTCGAGCAGCGCCGATAAATGCGTTTTCGCTTCAAAAGCGCCTATCGTTTCCATGCCGGAACCTCCTTAAACCAGTTCAGACTAGTTTAGCACGCCGTCGGGCCATCAACCGCTTCCTGGCGGCGTTGGACAGTGAGACTCCCGCAAAGCAATTCTGGCCGGCCGCATTACGGATAAGCTCAGTGATATTGCTGCCAAACCTAGCGTCACGCACATGTAGGCTGCCCACATCGCCGGCAAGACATGCGCGTCAATCGAGGCTTCCTCGGCCGCTAGTCGACGGAACATGATTTCCGCCGTTCCTTCAGCGAATAAGGTGCGGGCATGGAAAGTCTCCAGATGTCCGGAAGGTGTCCGCGCTATCAGTCCTGAGTAGTATGGAGCCAATAAAAAGTGGACGGTATACACGTCGAGACAAGCTGCCGACAGGCCGAGAAACGAGAGGACGTATACTGCCACTCGACGGCGAAACAAGGCGACGAATCCGACGCTCAAGAGAACTACTTCCACTGCGATCACCGCGTAGAGATACCAGCCGAGCGCCATCGATTTGCCGTTGGTGAGGAACACAGCTACCGCGTAGTACCCAAGCGCCGCACACATCAAGAGGAACGAGCACATAAGGACCAGGAGACGGGCATCTTGTATTGACAAACGACCCGAGGCGGTCACACGCCGCCAGTGTTTCGCCACAAGCAATACCAGGCCAATACCAGATATGGCGGCCATACCTTCAATGAAGTGATACATCCAGCTCCGAACGACGAGAAAACTCCAACCGCCAACCCAGATATGTGTGAACGCTGCAGTATCCAGGGCTGACACCCAATCGACCTGCGTCGCAGCCCAGAGCTTCCTGGCGATGCCGACATTGGCGGAGGCAGCATCAATCTGCTCACCGGAAACTGTGCCCGTACGTAGAATGTTTAACCCGTACCACCAGCCTGCCGCTGCCGCGATCAGCAGTAGGCACCAGGCACAATTCAGTGCAGTACGTCTACGTGTCAACCGGTGAGCACTGACTGCTAGAACCGCCGCAAGCGGGATGACGGGCAATAACGCCAGGAAATACGCTTTGGTCAGCAGTGCCCCCGCAAAGCAAAGACCTAGTAATGTCCATGCCCGAATATCCGTTGCAGTTTCCAAGACTCGGAACACAAGAAGCACCAAAGCCGCACCGAGAACGATAGCGAGGCAGTCATTACCAATGCGGCACATGTCGATAAAGAGGCCAGGAATGCTTGCGATCAGAAGGGCGACGAGCAACGGCAATCGCGTTCCCGGAAGCACTTTCTGCGCGATTGCGTGGCCGAGGAATACAACGAGTGATGCAACTGCAATACTAAGCAAACGTAGAACAAGCACCCGAATGGGAAGGCCGAGCTCTAGCGGCGTGAGCAATAGGTGTGCTAAAGCCATCAGCACGTAATACAAAGGGGGTTGTTGGGCCTCGTACTCGGTCAATTCCAATGTGCCCGGCTGCATGTTTGCGCTTTCAAAAGTGCACGAGGCACTGCTACCTAGACACAGCCGTTGAGCGTCCGTCAGACTCCAATATTCGTCGTGAGTGATGCCGCCGACCGACACAGCGGCTGATTGCGACAGCGGCACAGATCTCAAGGACCGGTGAAGTTCCAGTGAGATGGGATCTTGCCTTTGGGGGAGTTCACCGTGGGTTGTCAGGTGCTGAACGTAAGCGAAATGAGCCCATTCGTCGAACCCTTCCCAGAGCGGCTGTTCCACGCAGTAGAATGCGCCTCGAATAAGGAACGCCAGCCAGATCAACAAAAGAACGAGTCGATTCTGGCTCGGAATTGCAAGCGATCGGCGTAGCCAGTTCCCGTCGTATATCCGCAAACGTTTGGAGCCTTCAGGATTATAGACGACGTGAGCCCTTTTGCGCCGACCATCGCTTAGACAGCCCGTGCTGCAGCCTTCGTGACTCCCTTCGACCTGCTAACACCGGACTTGGCCAAACGAGACAGATAGGCCCGACACTCTCCGCGTTCGATTTCCATTACCATCTGCGACAACGCGATCGTGAGGGACGGGCGTTCCTGGAGCGCGCTACTTAGTTGGTGCGTAATGGTTGAAGAGACCGCTGTCGATCCACCCGGCTTTCGAATAGAAGCGGCGAGCGCGCGGGCGTTCGCGCTGCAACGAGTCCTTCCGGCACGCCACGAAGGTGACCGTCACGCCACCCGCCACACCAGATCTCGGCCATTGCCGCAG
>DASQVJ010000427.1:0-6012 GCA_035640835.1 Bryobacteraceae bacterium | reverse complement strand
TCGCCTTCGCGCATCAGAGCCGTGTGTATCGCATTCTGAGCGACAGCGGCTGGGCCGAAATCGATATCCGGCCGATCGATTTTGCCTGCAAGCTGCCCAAGGAGGAGTTAGTCCGCTACTTCACCAGGCTCGGTCCTCTTGGGTTGATCCTTCACGAAGCGGACGAACGGACTCGGATTCAGGTCATCGAAGCTGTTCGCCCCGCGTTTGATCCTTATGTGCATGGAGAGGAAGTCCGATTTACCGCTGCCTGCTGGATGGTAAGCGCTCGAGCGCTATGTGCGCCAGCCGCGCCGGAGAATGTATTGCATTCCTGAGACCGACTTCAGCAGCTCGGCGTCCGGCGTGCTCGTCGACCTATGCAATCCGCCTTCAGTTGGCCGATTCGATTACTTGCTCGTGGCGGCTCGTTTGGGACGGCGGACGGCCCTCACCTTGCCGCTCTTTCCGCCTCCGCAGAAGAACTGATTGCCGCCATCGCACTCGAGTCCCGAAACGTTCGCTCCGGGCGGCATCTCCAACGTATCCAGGACCTCTCCCGTTCGAGGATCGACTCGCCTCAACTCGCTCTCGTCCGCTTCCAAGGTGGCGTGCCAGAGCTCTCCGTCGACCCAGGTGACGCCGGTCACGAAGCGGTTGGACTCGATGGTGCGAAGAATCGCCCCTGTTTGAGGATCGATTTGATGGATCTTCCGGTCCCGATACTGCCCCACCCAGAGCGTCCCTTCGGCCCACGCGAGCCCCGAGTCACCACCGCCTCCCGGCGCAGGGATCGTGGCGAGCACACGGCCGGTCTTCGGATCGATTTTCTGGATGCGATCTTCGGCGAGCTGATACAGGTGCTCGCCATCGAAGGCGGTTCCTGCATGCGCGGCGACATCGATCGAGCGCACCGTCGTGCCGCTCGCGGGATCGAAGGCGTTCAGCCTGTCTCCAGCAGCAAACCAGACGTTGCGACCGTCGTACGTGACTCCATGCACGCTGTCGACGCTCGAAAAGGGTCCATACTCACGGAGGATCTCGGCGGTTGATCGACTCATGCCTCCATGCTAGTCAACCGGAAGGGGAGCGGGGAGTAACAACGTCGTCGTGAATCCCGGCAACGGCGGAGTCATCCAACGACGAGCTCGGCCGCGACCGAACGATTGCACCTTACCTGTTGCGGCGAGCGAGTCGAGCGCCCGCTGGACCGTGCGCTGGCTCGTTCCAAGCGCTAGCGCAAGGGCCGAGGTCGACCACGCTTCACCATCGGCGAGGAAGGCAAGCACCGCCGCATTCTCGTCTTCGACGGGTCGCGCCAGCACGACCACCTCGCGTGCGCGGCGCGGCGCCAGCGTAAAACCTCGTTTCGTCGCGCTTACGTCGGCCAGCGTCCGAAGCACCGTCCGAAGCCGCCCGACCTCGACTCGCAACCGCGCGCGATGCGATTCATCGGCGAGCTTCGCTCCGAATGCCCGAGCGAGGAGCAGGTCCCTCGGCACGTCCCCGGGCCAGGCTTCGCCCAGCGTTCGTGCGAGCGCGAACAACACTGGACGCTTTGCGAGTGAGACCACGTTGCTTGCGTCACGCACGACAAGACGGCATGCGTCCACGACGAATGCTTTTGACGCGAGCAAGGCTTCGACCTCCTCAAGCAGGAGGAGTCGCTCCTCACCACTCACAATGAGGCGGGCAGCAGGCGTGTTCAGGACGAGGGATGCGCTTTCCACCTCCGCCGTCAGCGCATCGATGCCTGCATGCTTTGCTGCGCGCTCGGCTCGAGCAAGGGCGGCGCGGGCCGCTTTTGTCCGGAGCCGTCGCATCGCGATCCCCGCGACTACGAGTTCGTGGGCGGTTCTCGAGGCGGGAGGGAGCGGCGCGGGGTCGATTTCGGCGAGCGTACGCTCGGCCTCGTCGATGTGCCCGATCAGGAGAAGGCGCCGGACCTCCAGATAGCGCGCGTGCGCGGCATTCACCCGGTCACCGTGCTGTTCAAGGGTCACCCGCGCCGCATCGAGTGCCTTCGCAGACCAGCTCAAGTCGCGTGAGACGAGCGCGATCTCGGCTTCGGCCACGATGCACCTCGCGCGCGCCACGACCTCTTTCGGACTGAAGGCACGTGCAGCACTTCGAAGGAGAGCCTTGGCTCGACTGAAATCGCCGAGCTGTGCCATCGCGATGCCTCGAAGAGCGAGGGCAGGCGCGTCATTGCGCAGGGCGACACGCTTCAAAGCGCCGAGGGGATCACCTGCTGCGAGTGCACGGGCGGCGGCCGTGATCAGCGAGTCCATCGAAATCCCGACACACTTGTCACTCCCATCGTTTCGATGTTCGGCGTTAAGTTTACCTCGTGACGAGGGATTGATATGGAGACGGCAAGAGTGATGACGAACCAGCGGGGCCCGCGCGTATACGGGCTGCTCAAGGCGGAGAAGGAGCTCACGCGGTGCAGGGCGATTCGATTCGGTGTCAAATTCGATTCCCTGTCGGGTGAATTCGCTGGGTGGGATTGGGATTCGGTGGGGGATTGGGGGATTCGGTGATTGGGGGATTCGGTGGGGGGATTCGGTGGTGGGGGGATTCGGTGTCGGTGGGGGGATTCGGTGTCAAAGACCCTAACTCCCTGACCCGATGGCAGGCCGATCGACGTAAGTCTCTGATGCAACAGCCTTTCGCATCGCCGGCTTCGGACCCGGCTTGCCTGGCCGAACCCGAACCCCGTACTCGCTCTCCACTCTTTCCAGAAACGCCGGGCTCCCAAGCGGCAGCCCTTTCAGCGTGGCCTCTCGTATCCGCTCCAGCATCGCCGCTTCCGCTATCCCATACTGCAGACAGCGTTTCCACGACGCTGGCGTGTACCGCGAGCGCCACGCCACGAAGTCCAATAACCCCTCGTCATGCCCTCCGACATGCCCCCGGCGCTCGACCACTTCTAATCCCAGGCGCCTCAACCAGACCCGCCCGCGCCGGATTTTGCTCAACGTAAACCATTCCCAACCAGAAATGTTCTTCATCCATCGCAACTGAATGAAAACGCGCCTGCCAGAGGTGACCCACTCTCCGCAGCCGCAGATGCAAGGCTCTCGCATAGTCGCTGTGGATCCGCTGCAGCATCCGCGGAAAGCGCGCGCTCGTCGTGTGGCACCGCGACCAGGTGTACGTGGTTCGCCATGAGGCACCAGGCCAGCACCGATACCCCGTAGTGCCGCGAATACTCGGTCAGCAACTCGACATAAAAGCTTCTGTCTTCATCACGATAGAAAACCTTCTGTCGATAGTTGCCTCGTTGCGTCACATGGTGCGCGACTCCCGGAATGATTACCCTCAGTGGACGTGGCATCCGGATCCTTAGTGCCCCAAGCCCCCGTCTGCTCTCACCCCCATTCGGGAGTTCGGGTCTCTGACACCGAATTCCCCCACCGAATTCCCCGGAATTCCCCGAATTCCAATTCCCAAATTGAATCCAAATTATGGTGTGGAGTCCTGCGTTGTTGTAGGGACGCAACGCGAGATTGCGGGGTCAATCGCTATAGGAGCTCGCCCGACAGACATCTTCACCGAGGTGACCGGCGGCACTGGGCGCCACGCCCTTGATGCAGCCGCTAACTGTTCGCGACGAGTGATGGGACAACCTACGGCGCCGTCGCCGCGGTGCTCCTCGTTCTCGCTTTCTGCGGCGCTGCCGTGCCCCGCCCGCCGCGCCGCAGGGGCTCGACGCAGCCAATCACCCTGCGCGATGAATGATCGGGACTTAATTCTTCTTTTTTTTGCCAAAAGCGTCGAATATGGACCGGACGGCATCTTCGGTCGACGGTTGCTGCTTCTTGCCCTCAGCACCCTGCTGTTGCTGTTGCGGTTGCTGTTGCCGGCCGCCGAGGATCTCGCCCACAGCGTTTCCCGCCCCGCCCTTGCCCGATATTGCACCAAGAACAGTGCTCGAGAGTTTCGTGGGATCGCTGGCCGTTGGCAATAGACTCTTGAGCTTCATTTGAGCGAGTGCCTCCGTATCCGGGGTGAATACAGGCTTTGCGAGGGAGCCCGTCACGCGAACAGGGATTACCAGCTCACCTTTGTTGTTGGCGAGAGCGGTGTTCAGAAAACCACCGACCTTTGTCCCGCCGACCGTGTTGCTGACGCCGCTAGCGAGCACGGCGTTTACGCGCATGTTGATCCCCTGGTCCACAAGGTTGATAATGCCCGCGGCAGACAACGAGCCTTCGTTGAGCGCCGCTACGAGGTCGTCCGTGCTGGCGACTCCGTTCTTCACGTTCATGCTCCCTGCCAATTTCTTGAGTGTGGTGTCACTACCGCCTGGACCAGCGGCGCCGAGGAACTTCGCCACCTTCCCGATCTCCTGAAGGAGGTTGATGTTTTTGAGCCGGCCGTTGGTCACGTTGAAACTCAACGTTCCGTTGAGTGTCCGCGCGAGGTCACTGCTCGAGGCCAATGCAAAGCTCAGGTTGCTATCGGCCGACAGGCTGCCTTCGAGGGTGTTCTTTAAGGCGCTCGTTGCGCTGAGCACAGCGTTGGCGTTGAGGTTGCTGAGCTTCGCGCGAACGGAGCAGGTAGGCGTTGCGGGCCTGATGTCGAGCACGACGGTGCCGTTCTCTTTACCGCCATACACGTCAGCGGTAAGAGGCGAGAGTTCAATGATGCCGCGATTCAATGTCACACCGGAGCGCACGTTGTTCAGGACGATATCGCTCGCCACAATTGTGTTGACGGCGATGCTGCCCGACCCGGACGCCTTCTGGAGGGGACTCGCTCCACCACTGGCACTCTTTCCGTTGGCAGAGGACGTCGTGGTGCGTAGTTGTTGTAGCTCGTTGGTATTCAGCTTGTCAGCCGACAGGTTGAACTGCAAGTTCGGCGCGGCGAAGTTCTTCGCGCTGAGCTGGCCGCGCAAGTTCGTGGAAGCGATCGATGCATCCAAGTTGTCCAGCGAGGCTGCGTTTTGAGCGAAGTGAATGTCGGCGTTTCGGATAGCGAACGGCTTTGTGAGAGTGGGCGTGCTAAGCGTAGCACCACTGATTTTGCCGGAGCCGCTGTAAACCAGCTTGTCTGCTTCGGCGACCGGCCCCTGTACATGCACGTTGAGGGACAGTTGACCGTTGCCGCTGACTCCTTCGGCAGCTTCGACTCCATAGGCCTTGGCCATGTTCAACAAGTCGGCGATGCTCGCACCGTCAGTCTTCAGCCTCGCGTCGGCGTTCATGTTCTTCGAAGTGTATTGCGATAGAGCAAACGCCACGTCAAGCTTTGTTGAGCCGGATTGCGCGATGAACGAGTTCGAACGGATCGCGTCGGGGGTGAGATTGAGCGTCATCTGCGGTACCGAAACGGCCTGCTTGATCTCGCCGCCGCTGACCTCGACGCCGTTGGCGGAAACCGTCCCGGAGAGTTGAGGTGCGTTCATTGCGCCTTGTGCGCTTACGTTCGCCGTGATGTTGCCTTTGAAGTGGTACTTCGGATTGAAGCCCACGCCTAACGATCCAGCGAGCCGGGCAATTTCCGTGATGGCTGCGTTCTGCGTATTGAGATGGACATCCAAGATCGTCGGAGTCTTACCGGCATCGATCTGACCCTTCACAGAAACTGGAGTCGCGCCAAGCTTCAGATCGCCCGATCGGATGTCAACGACGTTCTGCTTTCGATCGACGCGGAGATCGTACTTGGCGTCGATCGGATATTCGAGCCGATTGCCGCGAATCGTTGTGTTTTCCAATCGAAGGCTGCCCGCGCAAGAGATGACGGAGTTTTCGGTCTTCACATCGGCATCGCCGGACGCGACGGTGTCGGTATTCGGAGGTACCGTGTCATTCAGGAAGCGGCTGAAACCGGAGAGCGACACCCGTTTCAGCGAGAGGCGGCCATCAATTGGCGTTGCCGCAGTGTCGCCTTGCGGCATCGGACCTACATCGGCGTCCAAGCTGGCAAGTTGGTCACCTTCACCGGGCAAGTGCGCCGCCAACTTGACGTGGAACCTGCTTTTTGGCGCGAAATTGCGCAAGTCGAGATCGATGTGGTCATAGA
>DASQVJ010000426.1:0-4600 GCA_035640835.1 Bryobacteraceae bacterium | reverse complement strand
GATGTGCCAAGCCGCCCCGGAGTGGGCTGCAAGTCCTGCCAAAACTGGTTCATCCACATCATTGAGTGCGCTGCAATTTGTCACCTGGCCACGGTCACCGCGGAGGCTCCGATACGGAACAGCGAAGGGTCGGGATGCTCCACTCGGACCCTGACAGGAAACCG
This sequence comes from Bryobacteraceae bacterium, assembly GCA_035640835.1. GTDB lineage: Bacteria > Acidobacteriota > Terriglobia > Bryobacterales > Bryobacteraceae > DASQVJ01. Next base: position 4,436 of record DASQVJ010000426.1, on the reverse strand, counting down.
CGATGAGAGGTGCACCCAATTCAGAGTTTTTTCGATATCTGGGAGGCCGGACGAGACTTTTCCGTCTTCCGGAAAGACGGCGTGCCCGATACTCTCCACCACGCCGCTGAATTTGCGGTCGGGATGTTCCATCAAATACACGTCGACCTGGCCGCCTCGGTGAATGCTCTTCAAATCCGATTCGCGATAGTTCGCGACCACCCACCAGGCCCGGGTATCCACCAGGGTAAACATCGCGCCGCCGGGATGAGCATAGGCGCCTTCGGAAATGTTCATGTTCGTCACGTAGGCATCGAACGGCGCGAGCACGCGGCAGCGCTCCAGATCGAGCCGCGCTTTATTCACTTTTGCTGCCCTCGCGGGACGCTCGGATATCAGCGTTTCTATCCGGTCGATTGCATGAACCGACTGGGCCACCTTGGCCTTCGCTTCGGCGGCTTGGGAATCGGCTTCCCGGTGGCGGAACTCGGCCTGAGCCTGCTGCGCCTGGGCCTGTGCAAGCGCCGCCTGAGACTCGTCAAAGTTTCCCTGAGCCACTCTCAATGCGGTACGTTCCGTGTCGACCTGTTCCACGGTGACGTACTGCTTTTTAAGTAGCGGCTCGATGCGGTTCAGGTTGTTTGTGGCAAGTCTCAACTGCGCTTCGGCAGCGGCAGCCGCAGCCTGCGCGCGCGAGACCGTGGCCTTGGCGACATCCACGCTGCTGATCGCGGTACGGATTCCGGTGGTTGATTGCAAGAGTGTTGCGCGCGCGGCTTCCACCCCGCTGTTCTGTGCGGCGATTTTGCGCCCCTCATCGATGATTTGCTGTTCCAAATTCGCCTGGTCGGAAAGCGCCTGATGAAGCGCATACTCGTACTCGCGCGAGTCGATGGCGAATAGAAGGTCCCCTTTCTTGACCAGTGCGTTGTCTTTCACCGGCAATTCGACCAAGCGGCCGCTGACCTCGGCAACAATTTCGATAAAGTTGGCCCTTACGTTGGCGTCGTCTGTCCGCGGGTGCTGTGCGGTCTCCTGCACGACCAGAAGTCCCGAAACAACCGCCGCGAAGACTGTTGTAATGCCGATCCACCGGCCGAGCCAGTTGAGCGTGGGGCTATGAGATGAGAGTTGCATGGTAGCTCCTTATCGAAAACAAATCAGCCACAGCAAGCAGGAGAGTAAGACAACCAGACTCGGATAGAAGAGTGCGACCGGACCGACGTGCGATTCGAGCTTCCATCGGACTAAGAGCTTACGCGCGAGGAAAGCAAGAACTACCGCAGCGCTCAAGCAAACCATCCAGATGGGGAAGAAGGAGCCGAGGATATCAACTGATGGCGCACGTGCACAGGCCGTGAGCCCAGAGCAGAATGCGGCAGTCGCGACCCGCCCAGGATCGATCTTCATGGTTTCGGTGCTCCTGGCGTTTGCGGTTTGGTGGCACGCGGACGTGTTCGCAACAGATTGCCGGTGACAAACTCCACGTTGACCGCTTGGAGTAAGAGCTCAGATCGAGCGGACACTCCGGAAAGCCGCGCCAAAGCCAACTGCTTCTCGGCGGTGACTACGTCGACCAGATTCTTGACCCCGTACTTGTAGGCGTCAAGGTTGGCTGAGTAGGAAGCATTGGCCGACTCCAAAAGCGCCACCGCGGCTTGTTCTTTGCGGATTGCCGTGCGAAATGCAATGTATGCCGACCAGACCTCGCGCGTCGCCTGGTCCTGCTTGTGGGTCATTTCGTCTCGAGCTTCGCGGCGCCTGGATTCGGCGGCGAGCAATTTGTGCTTCCGGGCGCCCCCGTCGAAGATGCGCCATTCGATATCAAATGAGGCGGACCAGGTCGGCGTACTCGCTGAGCCAAGTTGCCCAAAACTGGCGCTTGGCCATATCGAGGTGTGCGCTAAAGAGCCCGAAAAGCTCATCCGAGGCCCGTATTCCGCCTTGGCGGCTCGGATGGCAGAGTCAGTCGCCCGGATTTCGGCCGCCTGCGCCAGCAGGTCCGGGCGGTCCGCCAACGCGCGATCGACCAGCTCCTCGATCGAAAGCGTGAGCAATTGAGGCAAAGACTCGTTCTTTTGAGCATCAATCGCGATGTCTGGTGAAGGCTCTACGCCGATCGCATTTCGAAGCTCGACTCGAGAAATCTTTTCATCGCCGGCCGCGGACTCCTCGTCGAAAACGGCTTGTGAAGTCTCGGCCCTGGCGTTCAGAACGTCCGGGACGGTAGAGCGTCCATTGCGCAGTTGCGCTTCCGCGGCATCCTGCGTAGTCTGCGCGGTCTTCAGCGTGTCCTTGGTGGCTTGCAACCGCTCCTTGGCTGTCAGCAGCTTGTAGTACGCGCGGGCAACCTGAAAAGCTACGTCCTGATTGATCTGTATGAAGTTCGCTCCCGCCGCCAGCGTCTCGGCAGTCGCAGCGTCCACGCTGGCTTTGCGCTTACCGGAGTCGAAGAGAATATATTGCAGCGTGATTTCCGGCTGCACCAACCCGGCCTCGACGGTAATGTAGCCCAGTGGCGCGAGCGGTTTCGGGAACGGCTCGATGATCCTTTGGCCGGCGAAAGTCGCAACGCCTGCCAGTAGGGGATAGTATGCACTTCGTTCGATGCCAAGTTGGTCGGCTTTCTGTTTGGCGCGTTCCCAGGCAACCCGAGTACGAGGGTTGTTGTGCTCTGCAATGTCGATAAGCTCCGCCAAGCTATAGGAATGGGTTGGGTCTATGCTCGCGACTCCAGATTGCGGAGTGCTGCGGGTGGTGCAGTTTGAAGCCCCACGAGGAGTGGAAACGTCTCCCTCACACTGCCCCCATGCCTCGGCCACGCACACCACTAGCCCCAGCGGTATGAGCAACCTTCGCGTCTTATGAAACGGCACCGTTCGTGGCTCCTGCGCCGCGCGGCCCGAGACACTTCGATGGCATTTATGACCCTGCCGCCTCTGCGATCAACTGGCCAACTTTGTCATCCAACTCCCGAGCGACCCGAAGAGCTTCTGCGTTGCCATACGGCGCGAGCAAGCTGGCCATGGTGTCATAAGACAGCTGCACACCGCCGGGTCGTTCATCGATCAGCACCGTCACCGGAGCATAGGACGCGGCATCGGGAACATGCCGCACCATCGCCTGCATGGTCAGCGGATTGCCGATCACGAGGCGGAGACTCTTCGGCGCACCTGGGCCCTTCGTTCTTGCGAGAACCATGCCGACGTCGAAGTGGATAAATTCCATCAGCCCGCATTTTCCGAGCATTGGCTGAATAATCCTCTCCATCTCGTCGTAGGTTTTTGCGTCGGCGATCTTTGTTGCGAACTCGTTCATATCCGGATGTCCGACGGCCGCGTTCAGCGCCGCCACGACGCTGTCGAACGGCTTCACGGAAGTTACGATTGATCGCTGAATGCTGATCTGTCTTGTTGCCATAGCTGTTCCCTTTCTTAACGAACCCCACACAGGATGCTCCGATGACCAGCGCACGTCTGCCCTTCAGCTCTTTTGAATCAGACCTGCGCCATACCGCCATCAACGAATACCTCGCTTCCCGTCATGAAGCTGCTGTCATCGGAGGCGAGGAACAAGGCCACCGCAGCCGTTTCCTCCGGGTTACCGAGACGTTCAAGAGGTGCCTGACTGGCCAAACCGGCAAGAAGAGCTTCTTGCATTCCCGTCTTCGCGAGTCCATTCAGAAGACCTGGGGTCGTTGTAGCTCCCGGCGAGAGCACATTGACCCTGATGCCTGTACCCCTCAGGTCCAGGGCCCAGCTTCGAGCAAAATTCCGGACGGCGGCCTTCGTTGCGCTGTATATGCAGAAGGCGGGCGTTCCCATCGAACCTGTAGTCGACCCAGTCAGGATGATGGAGCCGCCAGCCCGCATCAGCGCAAGCGCCTTTTGCACCGTAAACAGGGTTCCTTTCACGTTCACATCGAAAACTTTGTCGAACTGCTCCTCAGTGATTGTGCCCAAAGGACCCCTAGTGCCTATACCTGCGTTGGCGAACAATACGTCCACATACCCCTTCTCTGCCTGCACGGTTGCGAACAGCCGGTCGAGGTCATCCAGATTTGATATATCCCTCTGAACTTCCGTAACCCCGGAGCCGAGGGTCGCTACCGCCTTATCCAACTCATCCTGACGCCGACCAGTGATGAAGACGTATGCACCCTCGGATACAAACCGCTTCGCAGTCGCCAGGCCGATGCCGCTATTGCCACCAGTGATGACGGCAGTCTTTCCTGTAAGTCTTCCCATATTCCGAGCCTTCGTTGCAGTCCCATCTGAGGACCCATCACGAATAGTGCAACCGGGTATCCAATCGGATCTGGTTGAAAATAGGGTTCGAAAGAGAAATCGGAATGACAGAAACTTAGGAGGTGCCAGGATTCTGGGAGTTGAGCGATGGGTCTACCGGACGTCGTGTTTCTTGATGTTGAGCTGTTTGATTTTCAAATCCAGCGTCGA
>DASQVJ010000425.1:0-9676 GCA_035640835.1 Bryobacteraceae bacterium | reverse complement strand
TCGATGTTCACCATATGCGCGTGGCGCATCTTGCGGCGATTCACGACATCCGTCATCTGCATCCGGCTACCGAGCTCATTGCGCTGAGCCTTCACCGCGAAGATGCTCACCTCACTCGATTCCATGTCTTCCAGCACGACTCGCGGCATATCCGTCAGCGGCCGCGGCGCCAAGTCCTCAAGCCGAAACGCGTGATGCACGATCCCCGAGTCTCTTAACTCGGCCGCTATGCTTGCGGCGATCTCTTCACAAGCCACGTCGGTGATCAGTGTCACCTTCTCGTTCGGCTGAATCCGGAGGCACTGGTGAATGGCGTTGTGCGCTGCCGGTCGAAACTCAGCGTTGAACGCGATAAGTGACAAATCTGTGTAAGACGGGTTCATGACTCGTGAAAGACGTCCAGCTTCAGGTTACCGTTTCAGACCTCAACCCGGCAATGGACCAGCAGTTCCGGGTCCAAACCGGGGCGGCTCTAGAATCAGATTCGTTTTTGGCCTAAGCTACGCCCGATGAAGCCGTAACAGGCTCACTCACTCCGGACATCGTCTCGTTGATCATGTAATCGACCACCGTCTTCAGATCACCAGTCTGACCGTACACATAAAGCTGGCGATCCGCTCCAGTGCCTTCCTCGAGAATCTTGTAGATGTACTCGATCTCGCTCCGGCTTCCGAGCTCGTCCACAACGTCGTCCACGAAAGCAAGGATCTCGAGAATCAGGTCGCGTTCGGGGATCTCGACTTGCTTACCGAAATCGATCAATTTCCCATCCAGGCCATAGCGAGCAGCGCGCCACTTGTTCTCCATAATCAGCGCGCGGCTGTAATGACGGAAGCTCAGGTTCTGCTCGTGGACCCGATAGAGCTTGGCGATAATCGCCTGGCACAACGCGGCAATCGCGATCGACTCGTCGAGCCGCATCGGCATATCACAGACGCGGAACTCGAGTGTCGGGAAATGTGGGTGCGGCCGGATGTCCCACCAGATCTTTTTGGCGTTGTCGATGCAGTTGGTCTTGATGAGAACGTGCACGTAATTCTCAAATTCGCTCCAACTGCTGTAGACATCGGGGATGTTTGTTCGTGGAAACTTGTCGAAAACCTTGCAGCGATATGACTTGAGGCCGCTATCCATCCCTTGCCAGAAGGGCGAATTCGATGAGAGCGCCAGCAAGTGCGGTAGGAAGTATCGCGCACCGTTCATGAGCTGGATGGCCGTCTCGTGATCTTCCACGCCGACGTGCACGTGCAATCCGAAAATCAGGTTTGCCCGTGCCACCATCTTGAGGTCTTCCACGATGGTCTGATATCGGGGATCTGGGTAGATGTCCTGCCGCTGCCAGTGGGCAAAGGGATGTGTGCCGCCTCCGGCAATGCACAGCCCGTTTTCGCGTGCGAGTCGAATCAAATGGCGCCGGATGCTTCGAATCTCTTCGCGAGCCTGGTGAATGTTCCTGCACACGCCCGTGCCGATCTCGATCACCGACTGGTGCATCTCGGGTTTCACGCGCTCGGCGAGAATGGTGCGTCCTTTTTCGATAATCTCCGCCTGGATATGCGAGCGCAGATCGCGGGTTTCAGGATCGATGGTCTGATATTCCTCTTCGATCCCGATCGTTAGGCTAGGACGGCTCATACGAGACTCCTGAAGTAGCGGATGTACTACTTAATTTATCTGACGCCGGCAGACAAAAAACGCGACCATTGAAGCGGCAATTGTCCAGACGGTGTCTGGACTTTTTCGATTGCCATGTCCGCTACCGCGCTGACGATCCAGTCGAAGTTCTCCGGACCCACCGACTCCAGGCCCGCATCCGGCGCCGGATTCATGAAGTCAATCGCGTACGGGATGCCGTTCTCACATGCGAACTCGACGGTGTTGAGGTCGTAGCCCAGTGCGCGGCAAAGCGTGAGAGAATCGCGCTCGATCCGTTCCTTCATCTGTGACGACGGCGAAGGATTACCGGGGACATAGCGCAGATGAAACGGCTGTTTCGGGTCGTAGCGCATGATGTGCACCTTCTCCTGGTTGACCACATAGCACCGGAAGTACTCGTCAAAGTCCACGCCGCGCTGCAGGGTCATGCAAAGGTCGCCGGTTTCGTCATAAGCGCGGAAGAACTCATCCGGGTTGTTGACCTTGTACACGTTTTTCCAACCCCCGCCATCGTGCGGCTTCAGAAATGCCGGGAACCCGATGTATGCGAACGTCTCCTCCCAGTCGAGCGGATACCGAAGATTGCGCATCGACTTCGCGGTCGTGCCGGGAGGATGCTGCTTTTCCGGAATCAGCACCGTTGGCGGAACGGCGACGCCGAGCTTCGAAGCCAGCGAATAGTTGAAGAACTTGTCATCCGCTGACCACCAGAAAGGATTGTTGATCACCTTGGTGCCCGTGAGCATCGCGTTCTTGAGGAACGCACGATAGAAAGGGATGTCGTGCGAGATGCGATCGATGATCAGATCGTACCCGCTCGGACGCGCCATGCGGACGTTCCCTGTCAGGAGACTCTCGGCACGCACGCCAGGGACCCCACGCTCATTGATCCGGTTTACCAGCGCTGGGGGAAACGAATCCTCCATGCCATAGAGCACGCCAATCGTTTTCATCAGTCCGCTCGCCTTATTCGTTTTAGCATCAGTATGCTTCGGTTAGAGGAAGAACTTCTGAAGCATTCGGTGCCACCAGGGCCAGTCGTGGCCGAAGCCGTCCCAAACATCGAGCACGTGGGGAATCTGCTTCATCCCGAGCTCGTGGGCCATCTTGACGTTTTGATCGAACAGCGGATCGCCATTGCCGGTTGCGAGCACATAGTAATTGCGCCGGATCATCCCAAGCTGGTGCGGATCATCGAGCCTCGGCAGGTACTCGAGCGGTGAGTGGAAATAGGCGTCCGAGTTGAAAAAGCCGTCGAGAAATCGCCGCGGGATGTTGTAAGCGCCGGACATGCTCACCACATAAGTCACCAGGTCAGGATGACGGAGCGCGAAGTTCGTCGCATGATATCCGCCAAAGCTGCAGCCCGTGGCACCGATTTGCCCCCAAGTCGTCCGGTTTCTGATGAACGGCAGGACCTCGATCGCGAGATACGCGTCGTACGCATTCTGGCGATGCACACGATCGGCAGGATGCGCCCCGTAGTTGTACCAGCTCTCCATGTCCACGCTGTCGACGCAGAAGACCTGAAGCTCGCCCCTGTCAATTTTGGGCGACAGCGTTTCAATCATCTTGCGGTCTTCGAATTCGTAGAACCGCCCATAGGAGGTCGGAAAAACGACGATGGGGAAGCCCGCGTGGCCGTACGCGAGCAACTCCATGTCGCGGTGCAGCGAGGGGCTGTACCACTTCACGTAATCGCGTTTCATCAGGGTGAAGACCCCATGGTAGCGCGTAACGGTGGACAGCCCCTCACGAGAGTGCTGCTATTGGTTCGTCTTGAAAATCACGTTTAGAAGCACGTTGTGCCCGATCCCAACACCCTTCGATACAAGCAGTCGGCGCGAGCCCTTGGTGTAGGGCGTCATCAACACTTCAATGCGTGTATCGTTCCACATCACGATTTCCTGCGGCCTCATGTCCACGAAAACCGTTCCGGGTCGGGTGCCAAAGTTCTGGCCAGTGATCACCAACGTACGGCTTTGGAGATGCTGATCTACAGCCACATCCTTCACATTCAGAGCGGCTGCGTGCGCGCTCAGGACCATGCTCGCGCTTACAAGCGCGACTTCCGCCAACTTTCGAACCATCCTATCCTCCAGTGTTTTTTCGTTTCAGGCACACGAACCAACGTGCGCCCTCACTGGCACTAGCGAAAGAGAATGGATCTTTGTCTTAACGATTCCCGTTTGCGTCCGTTACGTTTGTTGTATCGATCGCCCACTTGGTCCGTGCGATCCCCACCACCATCAGTTCGAGATCCTGTTGGCCGGCATTGCGAATCGAGTGAACATCGTTGAACAACACAGGAACTGCATCGCCCTTGCGGATGTCCGCCGACTCGTCGTTCACCTTCACGCTACCCGAACCGTTCATTACGTAGTAAAACTCCTCGACACCTTCGTGCCGGTGCGCTCCCAGACTGGCTCCAGGCGCAAGCAAATAGTGATCCACGTAGGACCAGTTCGTGTAGAACACCTCGGGCCGAAGAACGCGTCGATAGGAGACGTTACCCGTGCCATTATGCGTATCTGCCAACGGCTTGAGCTGCGACTTGTCGAGCTGCATGCTGATGAAGACCGGCTTGGGATCGAGCGGAACGCCGACGCGATCATCACCCAGGTCCGAAGCGTCGTACTTGCCCTTGATGGAACCGACGGCGATATTCATCCACTCCAGCGGTTTGTCGGTCGGATTGTAGATCGCGTGCGAGCTGCCCATTCGACAGGGTGCGCCCGCCGGTCCCTTCAATAACGATGTGCGGCCGTTTATGGTGAACTGCGCTTCGCCATCAAAGATCACGAACATCTCTTCCATGTGGTTGTGGAAATGATGTCCGATGCCACCCTTGGGCGGAATCACGCCACGATGCAAAAAGATCAGGTTCGTGTTGAAGGTCTCCGCATCGAACAGCCCCATGTAGTGCAGCTCACCCGCACCCGCGTGGACACCTTTGATCTTGCGGAACTTCTCTGGATCGGTGTGTGCGATTCGCCTTGCGAGCGGCTCCCTCGCCAAAGCGGCCGCGGTAAACAGAAGCGCTGCGAACAGGGCTTTGCGTCTCATTTCTTAGCCTCCGGATCATCAACCAGAAAATCGAATGGGCCTTGTGTGTGAAACAGGATCTCCGATTCTTCGAGCGCCACAATCGGACCGTGCCGTTCGCCCTTCGCCGAGAACAGAAACGTACCAGGCGTTAGCTCGCCATCGGGTGTCTTGAGCCGGCCCTTCAAAACGTAGATGGTGTGGGTGCACGTCTCGTGATAATGCCGCGGTTCTCGATAACCCCTCGGATAGCGGATGAGTGCGGACGAACTCGGTCCCTTGGGGTCGTTGTGCAGCGATTTGCTCTTGAGACCTTTCGGTAAGCCGGCGACATCTACACGTGTCCACATGAGCTTTCCGGTCTCGAGCTGGACGGATTCACGCGGCGCAGCCGCACCCAGAACGGCCAGGGCCACTGCCAGCAAACCATGCTTCATAGGCTTGCAGTATATGTCAAAGCGACAGCGCGGAACGAAGCGCGAGCGCGTTGTGGTAAGCGTGTCCTCCGATGTCGTTGTTGTAGTAGACGTACGCGCTGCGACCCTCGCCCAGCCAGCGTTGAATACGCTCTGCATCGCACGCAATCTCTTCGCTGGAGTAGCTTCCGGAGTAGCGTTGGCCGTGACGCCGGATGTAGACGAAAGGAACGTCGTTCGGCTCGTCAACAGCCGCTGCTCCGGCCATATCGTGCAGGCACAACGCAGCGTTCTCGCGATCGAGCATGGTTCGTACGTCCGAGCGCAGCCAGGAGTCGTTCCGAAACTCGACGGCGATCCTCCAAGGGGTCGGCGCGAGCGCACGAAACTCCTGCAGGTATGCTTCGAGCTTCGGCACATCCACACCCTGGTTGGGCGGGAGCTGAATCAGCAAAGGCGCGCGGCGATTCTCGGGGAGCATCTCAGCCGATTCCAGAAAACGCAGTGTCAGATCGCCCGCGTTCTTCAACTTCCGATAATGTGTGATCCCGCGCCACAGCTTCAACGCGAACAGGAACGTCTCTCGAGTGCCCTCGTGCCAAGCGGTCACCGTCTCCGGCTTAGGGATTCGATAGAAAGACGTGTTGACCTCCACCGTATCGAACTGCTGTGCGATCCTCTGCAGCCAGGAACGCTGAGCCAGCCCCGCTTCATAGACGCAACCTCGCCAGTGCCGGTAGTTCCAGCCGCTGGTGCCGACGAAAGCTCTCCCTTCCACATCTGTTCGACGTTCGTTTGCGCGGTTTCCGATCAAACTCACCTTGTAGAATGGCGACCACGCCATGATCATCACCTCAGTGGAAGCCATCTACGTGCGTCAGCGAGAAGTGAAGGAGCAGTGCGATAGCGGCCAGGACGCGCTCATCATCAAAGTACATACGGACGCCGGAATCACCGGGATCGGGGAGGTCGATTCCAATCCTCTCGGCGCAAAAGGCGTGATCGAAGGCCCTTTCTCACACACGACAGCGGCGGGACTTGCAAGTCTCGTCATCGGCGAAGATCCCTTCGAGACGGAGCGCCTCTGGCACAAGATGTACCGGGGCAACATCTACGGCGGCCGGCGTGGCGTGGGTCTTCACGCGATCAGCGGCATCGACATGGCGCTCTGGGACATCAAGGGCAAAGCGCTCGGACTGCCCGTGTGGAAGCTGCTCGGCGGCGGCTTTCACAAAAGCATTCGATGCTATGCGAGCACGCTCTTTGGTCCGACTCCCGCAGCCACAGGTGACCTCGGACGGCGTTTAGTCGACCAGGGATTCACGGCAGTAAAGTTCGGTTGGGATCCGATGGGTCAGGATCGCGAAACCGACCACGCGCTTGTCCGTGAAGCCCGGAAAGGCATGGGACCGAAGGCCGACTTGATGATCGACGCGGGGCTGGTGTGGGATGCGAAGACCGCGATCCAGCGCGCTCACGCCTTCGCCGAGCACGACATCTTCTGGCTCGAAGAGCCGTTGCGACCTGACGACTACGATGGCTACCGCAAGCTCTCCGAAGCCACACCCGTACGCATCGCAGCCGGTGAGGAAGAGAGCAACCGCCAATCCTTCCTGGACCTGATGGATCGCGGGAAGATCGACGTTGTCCAAGTCGACCTCACACGTTGCGGTGGATTCACGGAGGCCATGAAGATCGCCGCGCTTGCATGGGATCGGGGGTTACCGGTCGCGAATCACGGCTTCACCACATACATCAACGTCACAGCCGCTCTCCATTGGCTCAACTCCATCCCGAACGCGCTCATCTGCGAGTTTGTGACCGAGGAAGAGACCAACCTCCGCGAGTCGCTCACCAAGCAAAAGCTGCGCGCGGCCGATGGCCATCTGCCGATCCCGAATGAGCCTGGCTTAGGCATCGAACTCGATGAAGACGCGTTGAACCGCTTCCGAGTGGTTTAGTCGTTATCGCCTGGGCCGACTTTGAGGACCGCAAGAAACGCTTCTTGCGGAATCTCCACCCGGCCGACACGCTTCATGCGACGCTTGCCTTCCTTCTGTTTCTCGAGCAGTTTGCGCTTACGAGAGATGTCACCGCCATAGCACTTGGCGAGCACGTTCTTTCGCATCGCCGAGATCGTTTCACGTGCGATGATTTTGCCGCCGATCGCCGCCTGCAACGCGACCTCGAACATCTGTCGCGGGATCAACTTTCGCAGCCGTTCAATCAACGCCTTGCCACGATCGTAGGCAAAGTCCTTGTGCACGATCATCGACAGAGCGTCCACCGGCTCGCCCGCCACCAGCACGTCCAGCTTCACCATCTTCGAGATGCGATGTCCCGCCAGGTGGTAGTCGAGCGACGCGTAGCCTCTCGAGACAGACTTCAGCCTGTCGTAAAAATCGAGCACGATCTCGTTCAGCGGCAGCTCGTACACAATCAGCATTCGCCCGCCGCCCAGATACTCGAGCTTCTTCTGCTCGCCGCGCTTCTCTTCCAGCAGCTTCAGGATCTCGCCGACATACTCCTCTCGTGTGATGACGGTCGCTTCAATGATCGGCTCTTCCACCTGCTCGATCAGTCCCTGCTCCGGCCACTTCGAGGGATTGTCAACTTCGATCACCGATTTATCCGTCAGCGTCACGCGATAGCGCACGCCCGGTGCCGTCGTGATCAAGTCGATGTTGAACTCACGCTCCAAGCGCTCCTGCACGATCTCGAGATGCAGCAGGCCCAGGAATCCACATCGAAATCCAAACCCCAGCGCCACCGAGTTCTCGGGCTCGAAGCTCAATGCGCTATCGTTCAACTGCAGCTTCTCGAGCGCCTCGCGCAGTAACCCATGTTCGTGCGATTCCACAGGGTACAAGCCGGCGAACACCATCGACTTGATCTCCTGGAATCCAGGCAGCGGCTCGGCGTTCGTGTTCGTGACGTCGATGATCGTGTCGCCGACGCGCGCATCGCTCACGGTCTTGATATTGGCGAACATGAAGCCCGCCTCACCAGCCGACAGCTCGTCGACAGGCACTGGCTTCGGCGTTTGAAACCCGAGACCCTCCACTTCGTACACACCGCCCGTCGACATCAGCTTGATCTTCTGACCTACGCGCAGCTTGCCATCTATGACGCGGAGCAGAATGATCACGCCTCGATACGCGTCAAACCACGAGTCGAAGATCAACGCTCGAAGCGGGGCATTCGGATCGCCCTTCGGAGGCGGCACGCGCTTCACAACCTGCTCGAGAATGTCCTCGATGCCAATGCCCTGCTTCGCACTCGCCAGCACCGCATCGCTGGCGTCGAGCCCAATCGTGTTCTCGATCTGCTCTCGGATCCGCTCAGGTTCAGCCGCCGGCAGGTCGATTTTGTTGATTACCGGAATGATCTCGAGATTATGATTGAGCGCGAGATACGTGTTCGCCAGCGTCTGCGCTTCCACTCCTTGCGATGCATCGACAACCAGCAGCGCACCTTCGCACGCTTGCAAGCTTCGTGAAACTTCGTACGTAAAGTCGACGTGGCCTGGAGTGTCGATCAAATTGAGTTGATAGTCGACACCATCCTTCGCCTTGTACATCAGCCGGACCGCATGCGCCTTGATCGTGATGCCTCGCTCGCGTTCCAGGTCCATCGAGTCCAAAACTTGGGCCATCATCTCGCGCTGGCTCAGCGCACCGGTGAATTCTAACAAGCGGTCCGCGAGCGTCGATTTGCCATGGTCAATATGGGCAATGATCGAAAAATTGCGAATAAATGCGGGGTCCATGCGGTATGATGGGACGAAATTTTAGTATCCCATATGTCCTTCAAACACATTGTCTTCGAGGCGGCGGAGGACGGGATTTCCCTCGTAAAAGTAACCCGGCCGGAGAAGCTCAACGCCATTAACTCGGAGACCATGACGGAGCTCGGTGAGGTATTCGATAGAGCCTCTGCCGACCCTAACATCAAGGCGCTCATCGTTACCGGCGAAGGCGAGAAGGCCTTCGTTGCCGGCGCCGACATCCAGGAGCTCGCGCATAAGACTGCCCTCCAGATGCAGCAGCTGTCACGGTTCGGTCAAAGCGTTTTCGGCAAGCTCGAGTCGATGGGCAAACCAACCATCGCTGCAATCAACGGCTTCGCACTCGGCGCTGGTCTGGAACTCGCCATGGCTTGCCACCTGCGGATCGCAACCCCGAACGCGAAGCTCGGGCTGCCCGAGACCAAGCTCGGGTTGATTCCAGGATACGGCGGCACGCAACGTTTGCCAAGGCTCGTAGGTCTCGGCCGCGCTCTCGAAATCCTCCTCTCGAGCGAGCCGATCTCCACGCAGGAGGCGCATCACATCGGCTTGCTGAACCGCGTCGTAGAATCGACCAATCTGCTCCCCACCGCACGAGAACTGCTATCGAAAATCCTCGCCAACGGCCCCATCGCCACACGCCTGGCCACCGAGATTGCATACCGTGGAGTCAGCGTTAGCCTTGAAGTAGGATTGGAACTCGAGGCCGCCGGCTTCGGACTCGCAGCTTCCACGGAAGATCGAGCCGAGGGTACTCGAGCATTCCTCGAGA
>DASQVJ010000424.1:0-8815 GCA_035640835.1 Bryobacteraceae bacterium | reverse complement strand
GTAGCCACCGCATAAACATGCCCTCCTATTAGATACCCGCGAAATAGCGCGCGCAACCCCGTTGGGGCCGTTGTGAACAACCTCGATCAGTAGGAGAACCCCGAGCAAAGGTTCCGCGCGTTCTTACTCCCATCAGAAAGGACCGTAAACCTCTTGCCGTACACGTATCCTTATACGTATGCTTATAACGTGCCTAACAAGACTATCTACGTCAAAGACATCGACCTGGCACTGTTCGAGCAGGCCCAGGAGCAACTCGGCGAAAGCCTGTCATCGCTCTTTGCCGAGTTCTTGAGGGAGCGGCTCGCGACTCTGAGTCCCGCGGAAGAGCGGATCATCGCATTGCGTGAGTTGATCTCGGAGAGGCGTGAGGCACTCAAGGACGAAGAGCAACTGCCGCGATACCTGGATGCGTTCTACGCCGAAGCGTTGGAGCACACGAAGAAGGCGATGAAGAGCCTTCGAGCGGGCGAGGTGAGGGAAGCGAAGACGAACTTCTTTGCTGCCAATTCATTCTTCGAGCGGGCTGAGCGCGAGGTTCGCGATTGCCGTACGCTGAAGGGCAAAATTCGAGATCTATTTGGCTAACCAGCCCGAGTGTATACGAGGTCCAGGCTGTTGTGCGGCGAGGATCCTTGCCTCGTGATGAAGCATTTCTTCCCAGCGCTGATTGACGACGTGCGGTGGCGCGATCTGGTTCGCGAGCTTCAGAAACACTTTGTAATGGCCGAGCTCCGAAGCATACAGCGAGTGATAGAAGGCGCTCAATTCGCGATCGTCCGCAGCGTCCGCCAGAATGCCGAACCGTTCGCATGAGCGCGCCTCAATCAGCGCGGACACGAACAGTCGGTCGAGGATTTCAGCAGCTTCCCCTTTCCTCACGAGCAGGCGCAGGGCGTTGGCATACGGGTTTTTGTGAATGCGAGACAAGCGCCCGCCGCGTCGCGTGAGCAGTCGGATCACCTGCGACAAATGAGCTGCTTCATCGCGGCTGATGCTCGTCATGGTCTCCACCCAACCCGGAACCCAGTCGTTCGGCCAGCGCGTCAACAACTCCATCGCGTTGTTGGCGGCCTTCTTCTCCAGGAACGCGTGATCCATAAGGAGAGCCACGGGATCCTGCAACACTTCCCTGCCCCATTCTTTCGGCGTGCGAGAGTGCAATGGCAGATCGTGTGAAGCAAACGGTCCTGGTCTCACTGGCTTGGTAACCTGTTCTTTCATTTTCCCAAGGGAGCGTTGAATGATCCAAGGTGTGCCGCCGTCGCCCATCCTGGTTGCGGGACTGCTTCGAAAGGTCGACAGCGAATTGTTGAGCTTACTCCGCACGTTGAATCCTGAGGATTGGGAGAGGCCCACTGTTTCGCCCAAATGGAACGTCAAGGACGTGACCGCGCACCTGCTCGATACGGCGCTCCGAAAGCTGTCGCTGGTGCGCGATGGGTTCTTCGGGACCGGACCGGCAGAAGGTGAACCTCTGCCGGCGTTCATTAACCGGCTTAACGACGCTGGCGTGCGGCACTATCGCCAGTTGAGTCCTGCTGTGCTGATCTCGCTGATGCAAACGGCCGTGGAGGAGAGCGCCGACTTCCACGAGGCGTTGGATCCGTTCGCGCCGGCCGTCTTCGGGGTCACCTGGGCAGGCGAGGAGCAGTCGCTCAATTGGTTCGATACTGCGCGTGAGCTTACCGAGCGATGGCACCACCAGGAGCAAATTCGACTCGCGGTGGGAAGGCCCGGAATCCTGAATCGAGAGTTGTATCATCCTGTGCTCGATTGCTTCTTTCGCGCGCTGCCGCACTCGTATCGTGACATTGCAGCGGATGAGGGCACGGCGCTGCGGTTCGAAGTGGTTGGTCCTTGTGGCGGGAACTGGCTTCTTCGGCGTGCAGCATATCTTTGGGAGCTTGTAACGTTTCTGGAGCAGGAACCGCAAGCTCACGTTCGCATACCGGAGGCCATCGCGTGGCGGATCTTCACCAAGGGGGTCAGCCAGAGCGAAGCAGGTACTTACGTTGAAGTTCGAGGCCGAGCCGAACTTGCCTCTAATCTTTTCAAGACCGTGGCCATTGTGGCCTGATTTCGTTGCAGCCAAACTGTTACCCACATCGCACAACCCCGAAGGAGAGCGTCATACGAGCGACTCGTAACCGCAGGAGGGCATGTGGTAATTACAAAAAACGAACTGTATCGCGAGGGCGAACGGCTTGCGACCGGTCTGGGCTGGTTCAGCATTGCGTTAGGGTTGAGCGAGGTACTGGCTCCGAATAAGGTCGCCGAGCTTATCGGTGTGCCCGATCGAGACTCGACCGAATCAACGCTGCGTTACTACGGATTTCGTGAAATCGCAGCAGGTGTAGGCATTCTTTCTCAGGAAGATCCAACACCGTGGGTGTATGCGCGCATCGCGGGCGATATGTTGGACCTGGCCTCTTTGACCACGGCGCTGGCATCCCCAAACTCCGACAAAGGCAAGGTCGCTTCGGCGACTGCGGCGGTACTCGGCGTAACAGCGCTCGACGTGCTTTGTGCCCAGAAGCTGAGCAGCGTACCGTCACGGGAGGAGATCCTGGACCGGAAGGAACCCGGGCGAGTCCACGTGATTGAGACCGTTGCGATCAATCGTTCGCCGAGCGAGGTATACCAATTCTGGCGCAACTTAGAGAACCTGCCGCGCTTCATGTCGCACCTGAAGAGTGTGCGGATGATTGGCGACAATCGCTCGCATTGGATCGTGCGAGGACCAATGGGAAGAGAGATCGCGTGGGATGCGGAAATGACAGACGACGCCCCGAACAGCCTGCTGGCATGGCGCTCAATAGGCGGGGATATCGAGACTACAGGCAGAGTGAGTTTCGAGCGCGCAGCGGGAGACAGAGGGACTATCGTTCGCGTGGAACTCGTGTATGCACCGCCTTTGGGGACCGTGGGAGCGACCCTCGCCAAGCTGTTCGTGTCTGAACCTGGGCAGCAGGTGAAGGGCGATCTGCGCCGGTTGAAGCAGGTGATGGAGACCGGCGAGGTGATTCACTCAGAGGCCAGCATTCATCGAGGTCCACATCCGGCCATGCCGCCTACTGATGAGGAACTCGCAGCCGTCGGTTTCAATCGCCAGCCAGCTCTGGCCGCCGAACGATAAGGAGATCAACAATGAGAGCGAACTGTTGGATGGGCAGACACGACGTGCGTGTGGAGCAGGTGCCCGACCCGAAGATCCTGAACTCCCAGGACATCATCATCAAGATCACGTCGACGGCGATTTGCGGCTCTGATTTGCATCTTTATAACGGCTTGGTTCCCACCATGGAGAAAGGTGACATCCTTGGGCACGAGTTCATGGGCGAGGTGGTTGAAACGGGCAAAGAGGTTAAAAACCTGAAGAAAGGGGACCGGGTGGTTGTGCCGTTCACGATCGCCTGCGGGGCATGTTTATCGTGCCAGCGAAAGATGTTCTCGTTATGTGAGAACACGAATCCGAATAGCTGGATCGCGGAAAAGCTCATGGGGCACTCGCCGGCGGGCCTGTTCGGCTACACGCACATGATGGGCGGCTATGCGGGTGGACAAGCAGAGTATGCGCGAGTTCCTTTCGGGGATGTGGGACCAATCAAGGTTCCGGAAGGAATGCCTGATGAGAAGGTGCTCTTCCTTTCCGACATCTACCCGACGGGATACATGGGCGCGGAAATGTGCGACATCCAACCCGGCGACACGATCGCGGTTTGGGGCTGTGGACCGGTGGGTCTGCTCGCAATGAAGAGCGCGTTCCTCCTGGGCGCGGAACGTGTGATCGGCATTGACCGGTTCCCCTATCGCCTGGATATGGCTCGCGAGAGGGTCGGCGCGGAAGTGCTGAATTATGAACAGGTGAATGTTCTCGAGGCTCTTAATGAGATGACCGGGGGAGAAGGTCCCGATGCGTGCATCGATGCCGTCGGCACGGAGGCTCACGCGCCGACAGCGATGTTTCTGGTTGACCGCGCAAAGCAGGCCTTGATGCTCGAGACGGACCGCCCGCTAGCCCTTCGCGAGGCGATTATGGCCTGCCGGAATGGCGGCACCGTTTCGGTTATCGGTGTTTACGGCGGGTTTATCGACCACTTCCCGATGGGCGCCGTAATGAATCGTTCGATCACCATTAAGACGGGTCAGACGCATGTGCCGCGGTATATGCGACCACTGCTCGAGCGTGTCGAAAGGGGTGAGATCGATCCGAGCTTTGTGATCAGCCACACGATGCCACTCGACAAGGCTCCTGAGGGCTACGCAATGTTTTTGAACAAGCAGGACAACTGCACGAAAATCGTTTTGAAGCCTCATTAACGCGTGGGCAAGCCTCCATACGAGCAGGTCCGAGTGCCACCTCACTCGGCCTGCTCGAGCTTTTTCGCAACGGCCGGAAGGCAGTCCATCTTCAAGACCTTACTCCCTACGATGTTGAGTCCACGCAACACCTCAACTCTAGCCATAAGTTCCTGAAATCAGTCCACATAACGTGATCACAACATTCTCTATCGGATTAGTCGAATAAAGTTGTTGACGGCGTCCGCCTTTAACCTTATCCTGTTTCCACAGGGGTAGCCCGGCAACCCCTCAGAGTTCGCATGGGACGCTCACGATACCCGGCTTTCAACAACAGAACCGCCATGCTTTGTTGTTGCTGACACACGGCGACCTTTAGTTCCATTTCAAGCGATTTTACGGACCTTTCGACCGGAGGCTCGAAGTGTGTCCGAAGGGGTACCCGACATGCCACACCGATTTCGTTCTTTTCGCTTCTTGCTGTTAAGCGCTCTTTGCTGCGGCTCGATCCATGCTCAGACAGGAACAAGCTCCATCACAGGCAGTGTGCTCGATGCGACTGGCTCTGCGATACCGAATGCGGAGCTGGTTCTCATGAACGAGGAGACAGGAGCTAAGCTGCAGACACGCTCGAACGAATCGGGTGCTTATACGTTTGCTTCGCTCGCACCCGGTAGCTATTCCATTGATGCGAGTGCTACGAGCTTCAACACGGTTCATCGAAGCAAGCTTGTCGTGAGCGTCAGTCAGACATTGCCGGTCGACGTCACTCTTCCCGTGGGTCAGACATCGGATGTGGTTACAGTTGAAGCGGCACCTCCGTTGGCGGAAACGCAGGCATCCAGTGTTGGACAGCTCGTCAATCGAAAGATGGTGTCCGGGTTGCCGATGCCAAACCGTGCGGCGACATCGCTGGTCGCGCTTGCCCCTGGTGTGGTGATGATCGATACCGGGCAAGGTGCGGAGAATTATCCGGTGTTCAGCGTCGCGGGCGGCCGGGCTCGCAATCAACATTTCACGCTCGACGGCGGAAATGTGACCAACGCAGTCGGCTTGACGCGGCCTCAACAAATGACAAGTCTTCCGATGGACGCGATGCAAGAGTTCCGCGTCATCAGCAATAGCTATTCTGCCGAGCACGGACACTCGACGGGAGGAGTGATCACTCTCTCGACACGATCCGGCACGAACGAGTATCACGGCAGCGTTTTCGAATATCTCCGGAACAATGTCCTGGATGCACGCAGTTTTTTTGCGGTTGAGAAAGCTCCTTTGCGGATGCATCAATTTGGCGCGTCGTTTGGGGGTCCGATCCGTCGCGACAAGACTCACTTCTTTGTCACCTGGGAGCAGACGCGACAAAGTACGTCTGTGACGGCGCTTCAAACTGTCCCGGACCTGGCGCAGCGAGCCGGAGACTTCTCCGGGCTTCGGAACGGAGCTGGTCAACTGATTCCGATTTATGATCCGGCGACAACCGTGGGTCGAGAACGCGCGCAGTTTCCTGGCAACCGTATTCCCGAGAATCGGTTCGATCCTGTAGCGCGCCGTGCTCTCGCTTTTTGGCCGCTGCCAAATCGTCCGGCAAACGAGACGGGCGGCAACAACTATGTATCCAACGCCAATTCGTCTCTGCGTCGAGACATCGTGGTCGCCAAGCTGGATCATCAGTTGCGGCCCAAGGACCAGCTGACTTTCCGCTATTACCTGAACGACAGTTTCATCGAGAACAAGGGATCGTTCCCGAGCTTGGAAGCTTCCCCTGATGCTAATCGAAACGATGTGCGTATTCAGAGCATCCTCGCCTCGCACACGCATACCTTCAGTCCGACGCTTCTGAACGAACTCAAGATCAGCTTCTTCCAGCGCAAGTTCATAGATGACCGATACGGTGTGGGCGAGGACCTGGCGGGCGCACTCGGTCTCACTGGTGTTAGCGACGCCGCGTTTCCCACGTTCATACTACCCGGTTACGCGGGTCTCGGCGGCAACGTGGGCCGGCATCAGACGCCCATTCGCGATACGCAGTTTCTCGAAGCGCTCTCCTGGTTCCGCGGGAAGCATTCGGTGAAGTTCGGCCTTGAGCATCGCAGGGGACGCAACACGGAGACCCGGGATCGCTCCTCGAGCGGCGCGTTCACCATCAGTCCCTTGATCACCAGTAGACCGGGAGCGACCGGCACCGGCAACGCTTTTGCGAGTTTCCTGTTGGGCGAAGTGAATTCGGCGAACGTGCTGGTCTCCGATGAAATCACTTCGCGTGCGTATTACTGGGCGGGTTACGTGCAAGACGATTGGCGCGTCACCGAACGGTTGACGATCAACATCGGTTTGCGATGGGAAGCCGAGTTGCCTCGACGTGTCGATCAGAACCGGCAGAATTCGTTCGATCCATACGCCATCAATCCGGTCTCGGGCACTCCGGGTATCGTGACGTTTTCCGGTCGCGATGGTGTGCCTCGGCAAGCCTTCAACACGGATTGGAACAATTGGGCGCCTCGAGTTGGATTCGCATACCGGCTTCCGTTCGCGCACACGACAGTGATACGCGGCGGCGCGGGGATCTTTTACGGACCTACGGTGAGCAACTCGATCGGGGATGTCGCGTCCACAGGGTTCTCGACGGCTACGACGCTGGTAGTCCCGCAAGCTGACCTACTCAGCGCGATGAGATTGCGCGACGGCGTCCCCAGTACCCCGAGACCTCCGCTGACGTCAGGATTCGGCGCGGTTGCTCCCGGTGAACGTCCGAACACAGCCGTCGGCTTCTTCGAGCGAAATCGTCCGACACCGATTTCGTATCAGTACAACCTGAACGTGCAGCATGAGATCTCGCAAAACACCGTGGTCGAGGTCGGGTACATGGCCAATGTCAGCCACCATCTCACCGCGAACGATCTCAGCCTCAACCAGGTAGCGCCGGAGTTGATGGGGCCCGGAGATGCGCAGGCTCGACGGCCGTTTCCGCAGTTCAGCAACGTGTTCATCTTGAATCCTGCTGTCGGCAACTCGACATACCATGCCGGTTTCATTCGCGCCGAAAAGCGGTTCTCGCACGGGTTGTCGTTCCTTGTGCACTACACCTTCTCAAAGTTCCTCGATGACGTTGCATCGGCCAATGAATATGGTGATCCGCAGAGCTACATGGATGCGTACAATCGCCGGCTCGACAAATCGCTCAGCGGCACGGATGTTCCACATCGGACCGTGGTGAGTCTGCTGTACGAAACGCCCCGCTTTGCCAATGGCGGACTCTTGCAAACGGTATTCGGATCCTGGAAGGTTGGTGCGTTCGCGACCTATCAGTCAGGGGCGACGTTCACCGTCGCGACGCTCGCAAATACAACCAATGCGTTCAGTGCGGGATTGCTTCGGCCGGATCTTGTTGGGAACCCCAAGCTGCCCTCGAGCGAACGCACGGTCCAGCGTTGGTTTAACACCGACGCGTTTCGAAACCCGGAGCTGTTTCGCTTTGGCAACGCGCCGCGATCGATACTGCGCGGACCCTTTCAGCAGACGGTCGACATGACGCTCGAGAAGCCGTTCCAGGTAACGGAGCGCTTCCGCACGGAGCTGCGCGGCGAGTTCTACAACGTGCTGAATCATGCGAATTTCGATATTCCCGGTCACACGATGGGAACCGGAGACTTCGGATCGCTCGTCAGCACCAGAAATCCACGAACCGTCCAGCTCGGGTTGCGAGTAAGTTTCTAATCCGTGTCACCACGCATGGAGGCGCCCACGCTACACTCGTGGGGACGCACCCATGATTCGGCTCATTCCGGCTCAGCAGACGGCTTTTCGCTATTTGCATCATGCGATGAAAGCGGGAAACCTGCTCGCTCTAATAGCTCCACCAGGGCGAGGCAGGACCACTGTGCTTCGCAAACTGCAGTCGGAGTTGGGCGGAAGCTTCGTCTCATCCAAGGACTTTATCGAAGCGTCAGGGAATCGGCACCCGTTGTCGTTGGAGGAGACCCTCTACTCGAGCGTCCTCGCGGCGATGGAAGGCGAAGATCTGATCTTCGTTGACGATCTCGATTTAATCCATGACGCCACCTCAAGCTGTCACTTCTACCCGCGCGGAAACTACCTCGAAACAGCGATTCTCGAATTGTGCGAGGTAGCTCTTCGAGAGAACAAGAAGCTGATCGTATCGAGTGATGGCGCTATTGCTGTTACGTTCGCAGCACGCTGCTTTCAGACGAGCATCGGCAAATACTCTGTTGAGGATTACGCTGCTCTCCTCGAGATCTTCACGGGTCGAGAACAGAGTTCGAAACTCGACGTGGATCAGATCTACCGCTTTGCGCCGAAGCTGAATGCACACCAGTTCCGCGCGGCTTGCGACTGGTTGCGTCCTGATGGTGAGTTCACTACGGAGCAGTTTGTCGACTATCTGCGCTCGCAGCGCCTGGCAAGCAATGTTGATCTTGGTGAGGTGCAGCAAGTCGATCTGCATGATTTGCAAGGCGTGGACGATGTGGTTCGCATGCTGGAGATTCACATCGTG
>DASQVJ010000423.1:0-18006 GCA_035640835.1 Bryobacteraceae bacterium | reverse complement strand
GATCAGCGTGAAAACTACGTTACGGCGTCGCGTTGGGCACATGGACGAGCACTCGATGCGTTCACGTCGACCGGCGGCTTCGCACTTCATCTCGCCCGAGTGTGCGAATCGGTGGTTGCGGTCGACAGCTCGGGGCCTGCGCTGGAGATCGCCAAATCGAACGCACAGACGAACGGTATTGCGAACATCGAATTCGAGGAGGCGGATGTCTTCTCGTATCTTTCTTCGCTCGAAGCACAGAGGCGGCGGTTCGAAACCGTGGTTCTCGATCCGCCAGCGTTCGCCAAAAGCCGGAACCAGATTGAGGCGGCCGGAAGAGCCTATAAGGACATCAATCTCCGTGCACTTCGCTTGTTGGAGAAGGGTGGAATTCTGGTGACGTGCTCATGCTCGCACCACTTCAGTGAGGCTCACCTGCTCGAGGCTGTGGCCGAAGCCTCGCTCGATGCACGGCGCAGTCTGAGGGTCCTGGAACGAAGGTCACAGGCCATCGACCATCCGATCCTGTTAACGGTTCCAGAGACGCACTACTTGAAGTGCCTGATCTTCGAGGTGGTCTGAGGAGTTGACGCCAGCTAGGGTCAACCCCTAATTGGTTCTGCCTGAGCGTCGACCTTATAATTGATTAAGAGTTCAGGAGTTCCTCCCGAAAAGGGTCTTGTAGGGAGGGCTCAGGAGCTTCCCGCGTCCCAAGGCTGTCGAGGCATCCGTTCTCGACTTGTATCCAAAAATATTTCAAGTGGCTCTTGCACTATTTCTCTGGCGAGTTGCGCTTTACAAAGTAGAGAACCCCAGAGAGGGCGGAGGAGAGGCGGCTCTCCTGAAGTCATGAAGCCTGAACCCGGAACTGAAACCGATACTTCAGGAGGGCCGTAACAAAGATGGAGGAGCGTGTGGTAGTGAAGATCAAGATTAACCCAGAACCACGAATCGCGGCGGTCGCACCGAAGATGGCAGAGATCACCGACCTGTTTGCCGCGCTGATGACACCGGCGTCTCTGCTCGCATTTGTATTCGGAGCCTGGAGGCTCGCCGCGGACCTCGGGTTTGCGGGTCAGTTCGCTATCGACACGGGCGTTTTCTCGCACTGGATGGTGTGGATGGCCATCGGCTGTCTGATCCAGGTGATCGGAGTTTCCGTTCGAAGCCGCACCGTACCGGTGCCTTCCTGGTTGAAGCAGCCTCGCTAAAGAAGCGCCGCGCATACCAGAGAACGACATTTTTCCTTGGTCCTAAACGGGCAGCTTGTCGAGGGCAAGCTGCCCTATTTGTTTTTGGATGACGACTTCTCACGAACGCTGGATGAGGACTGCGCTCGATCTCGCACATGCAGCCGCAAGCGAAGGTGAAGTACCGATCGGAGCCGTCGTAGTACGAGATGGCGTGGCGATCGCGGAAGCCTACAACCAGCCTATTCGCACTTCGGATCCTACGGCTCACGCCGAGATTGTGGCTCTTCGCGCTGCTTGCCGCGCGATTGGGAACTACCGGCTCGATGGATGCACGATGTACGTGACGCTCGAGCCCTGTCCGATGTGTGCCGGAGCTTTGGTGCACGCGCGGGTGTCGACGCTTGTGTTCGGGGCTCGGGATCTGCGGTTTGGGGGGGTGCGGTCGAAGTTTCGGATCGCTGATTCGGAGTTGCTGAATCACCAGGTCGAGATTGTCGAGGGGGTGCTGGCGGCGGATTGCCTGGCGGTGCTGCAGGAGTTCTTTGGGCGGCGGCGGGGGTGAGGTTGGGCGCAGCTCGTGCTCTCGTTCGGGTACCGACCGGCACTAGAAGGATTCACAAGTTTTCACGACGAGAATTCAACAATGTCTACGATGGAACTTGCCAGAGTTCTCGATTATCGAAGTATCCGGAAATTCCGCCGAGAGCGTTGAACAACTCGGCACGAAGCTGAAGTTTTGGTTTCGAGATCAGGAGCTCGGTCGCTGCCTCTGTAAGCTCACGCGTCCGAGCACCGGCGAGGATTGGTCTGAAAAGATTGCCGCGGAGATCGCGGGCGCCATGGGCCTGCCGCACGCAGCCTACGAACTCGGCTCCCATGAGGGCCAACGCTGCGTCGTATCACCGATGTTCTTGCCTGACGGCTGTAGCTTGATCCATGGCAACGAACTCCTGGGCGAAACGGACCCGGCCTACGGGACAGGAGCACGGATTAGCCGGTATCGCCAGAGCGCTCACACCCTGGAAGCTGTTTGGGATGCGCTACATCAGACGGCGTCCGAGCTGCCACGGAATTGGAGTCCTCCGGCCGGCATCACTACGGCTGTGGACGTATTCGTTGGGTACCTCGTTCTCGACGCCTTCATCGGCAATACAGACCGACATGATGAGAACTGGGCGATTATCGAAGCACCTGAACATCCGACCGCACGGCGGCACCTCGCCCCGACTTTCGATCACGCATCATCTCTCGGCTGCCATCTCCAGGATGTAGAGCGAGAACGGCGGCTCCAGACCCGAGATGCGGGATATACGGTAGAAGCCTACGCGAGCGCGTTCGGCATTCTACGAGAGCAGAACCGCGATCCGTCCCATGACGACTTTCGAGGTGTTTACACGGGCAGCGCACTATCGGCCTGCAGCGACAGAGGTGTGGATCGATCGCATCAAGCGCTTAATGCACAGCATCCCCGATTTGATGGCGCAACTGCCCGAATCTCGCTGCACGAGAGAATCACGTGAGTTCGCGCGCCGAGTCTTGATGTACAACGGTAGTAGACTGGCTTCTTGGGGGAATCACCGATGAACCGTGCGATCTTCCTGGCGTGGCAAGATCCACAGAAGCGTCGCTGGTACCCGATTGGACGGCTCAGTTCGAATGGCCGTCGATTTGTTTTTGTGTACACCAACGGCGCGTTGGACGCTCAACAGACCGGCGGATTTGTCCCGCTGGCCGCGTTCCCTGATCTAGGGCGAGTGTATCAGTCCGACAGTCTGTTCCCGCTATTTTCGAACCGCCTGTTGCCGCTTTCGCGACCGGACTATCCGTTGTTCTTGGACTGGCTCAATGTGACTCGTGCGAACGCTAATCCTCTTGCCCTTCTGGCTCGCAGCGGCGGTCAGCGCGCAACCGACACGCTGGAAGTGTTCCCATACCCGGAAGAACTTGCCGACGGAGTTTACGAGACATGTTTCTTCTTGCACGGCCTCAGCCACATGCCGGCGGATGCGGTGCAACGTGCGAGCGCATTAGCACCTGGCGAGCGACTCCTTGTCATGTGGGACTTTCAAAATCCGCACGATCCGGACGCGCTGGCCTTGCGGACAGCTGAAACGTATCCCGGAGATATTCACGTCATCGGATACTGCCCACGTTTCCTGCGCGGCGAGATCCTGAAGCTTATGACCAGCGGGGATAATCCGCCTGAGGTGACGGTAGAACGCGTGAATCCGACGCCTGCTCCTGTACAGTTCAGAGTTTTATGCCGCCTCCGGATGAGATGGGCCGCCGGTTTCAAACCGTTCGGCGGCACAGAGTACCAGCCCATCGTCGCTGTTGAAGCGGAAGACGAGGCATTGTGTGTGGCGTAATCGTGAGGGTCGTCACTGGGTTAGGTCTGCGACCGATGTTCATCTGACAGCACAGAACTTGGCCGACGCATCCTTGTCAGCGACGAACGTGAATTGCTGGGACGTCCACCGTAAGGCGGTGCAACTGACCAACCGAGGGCCCGCGGCATGGGGTTTTTTCGAGTCGTTCTCGGCCGGGTACTTCGTGCGGGTGTGCCGAACGACGATATAACGGCCATTGTCGGAATTTTCAGGGAGCGTCACAGCGCGTTTGTCTTCAAAGCTCGACCCCGAGTCCGGAGTGCCACAACAAACGGTATAGGAGCCGTCTTCTATCACTCGGAAAACGCGGTACAGCTTTCCTTCGTGCATCCGAAAAATCGCGAGTTCCGTTTCAGCGAAATCAGTCCCGCCATTCGGGGTACGGATGAGAATGTCCTTCGGTCCGTAACTCACGATTCTCGGAGCTCGATCAGTTTCTCCGCTTGGTTCCCGTCCCAATGCCACCAGTAATCGAACCTCCCGACCTGCATCCATCCATCTTTCTGTTGGTCGAAGACCAGTGCCATCGTCCTCGCGGGTGATCCGGAAAGCACAAATATGACCTCCTGATCGTCGTCGGAATCCAGATTGGTCAGATACGGGCGTGCGTCCTGAGGTTGAGGGAAGTCTGTCGAATCCCAAGCGAGTTGTCTGGCCGCTGCCTGGCGATCCGCTTGCCGGGTTCAGGTTCGTTTGCGGGGGTAATGACTTTTCCGTCCTCGGCTTCGAGTCGAACGTATTGCGCCACGGCGGGCCTAACAAGCGTGCTGATTGCTACCGTCAGTACAACCAGGTTTAGAAACATCATTCTCAGTTGCAGGTCGGCGGCTTCAGCCGTGGGCCTCTTCATCACCACAGTCACGACGTCTTCGTTAGCGATTGTGGTTACGAATTCCCGACCATGCGAGCCGAGTTCCTCCAGCATTGAATGTAAGCTCCGGCGAGCTTGAGTCATGCCGCTTCAACTAACGCCAGGCCATAAATGGCGCGTTGCGAAGGCGCGGCCGGAGCCGGACTTGAGGTAGCGCTCGAAGTGTGAGGCTTGAATTGGGGTGGAGAAGGCAACGTAGGTCTCGAGGGTCCAGGGGCAGAATTTTGAGGTTGATGGGACGCGGCCTTCGTTGTGTCTGGCTAGTCGGGCTTTTAGGTCGCTGGTTTGGCCGATGTAGCGCTCTATGGGGTGGGATTGGCTTTGGAGGAGGTAGACGTAGTGCATCCTTTCCAGGAGTGTCGGTGGGGGGTGGAAGTTCTCTGGGGGGATATGCCCGCCGTCGCCAAGGCTATGGCGGGCACCAGCCCTTGCCAAGGCTCCGGCTTGGCAGCCGGGGACTTGGCAAAGGCTGGTGGAGGCGGCGGGAGTCGAACCCGCGTCCGAAAAAGTCCGCCATGAAGAGCCTACGTGCGTATCGAATTCGGTGGTTTTCGTCCTCTGGATAGCGAATTCGCAAGAACCAGAAGCTTAGCTCGATTGGTGTCGGCTTTCGGCTCCGAGCAGAAGCCTTGGGCCCAATCCTACAAGATTACGCTTGCTAGCCGCCGTGCAGGCCCGGCGACCGAAGCGGCTACTTAGTTAATTAAGCAGCGTATGCAAACTGCGTGTTGTTATTGGCAGTTTTGGTTTTCCGATCGTTTTACGGGAGCTCGGAACCCGGCACGCCTCTCCACAACGAATCAATCCCGTCGAAACCGTTGCGCCCCCCTCTGGTCTACGTGAAGAGTGTAACACCCTCCTAACATTCGATGCTCTCAAGGTCGTCAACGTTGCTACCCCGTATCATGGAGTGATGGATAGCATTGCCACCACCGAGCCCATCGAGGCTCCAAGCACAACAGTATCAACGAGCGAGCAAGTGATGGAGCGCGAACGCGCGTTCCTGCTGAACAACTACTCTCGTTACCCACTGGTGCTCGATAAGGGAAAGGGCTGCTATTTGTATGACGTCGACGGTCGCCGCTACCTGGATCTCATCAGCGGGATCGGCGTGAACGCCCTCGGGCACGCTCACCCGCGGATTACCAAAGTTCTTCGGGACCAGGCGGGGAAGCTGATCCATACCTCGAACCTCTACTACCACGAGTTCCAAGGCCGCCTGGCGGAGAAGCTGGCCCAAACCAGTGGTCTGCAGCGCACGTTTTTCTGCAACTCGGGTACGGAGGCGATGGAGGCCGGCCTGAAGATCGCCAAGGCGTACGGAAAGGCGATCAGCCCGGAGAAATACGAGATCGTTTCCGTCGAGAACTCGTTTCACGGACGGACCATTGGGGCCGTTTCGATTACGGGTCAGCCGAAGTACCGGCAGCCGTTTGAACCCCTTATGCCCGGCGCTCGGTTCGTTCCGGCAAACGACGTGACGGCGCTCGAGCAGGTCGTATGCGACCGGACCGCGGCTATCGTGATCGAGGCGATCCAGGGCGAGGGCGGCATCCACCCGATGCGCGCCGAGTTCGTTCGAAAGGCGCGCGAGCTGGCCGATCGCTACGATGCCATCCTCATCTATGACGAAGTGCAGTGTGGGGTCGGACGGGCCGGGACGTACTTCGCCTACCAGTTGATCGAGCCCGTGGTCATGCCCGACATCATGCTGATCGCTAAGCCGATGGCCTGCGGTCTGCCGTTGGGTGCTGCAGTCTGCAATGAACGAGCTGCCGCGGCTCTGAAGCCCGGCATGCACGGGTCCACGTTCGGAGGGGGCGCGCTCGCCTGCCGGGTGGCGCTCGAGTTTTTCGACATTCTCGAAGAACTCATGCCGAAGATGCATGAAGTGGCTGCTCGATTTCGCGTGAGGCTCGACGAGTTGGCGCGCAAGCACTCCTTTATCAAGGAAGTTCGAGCGATCGGGCTGATGATTGGCGTGGAGATGACGGGGCCGTCGAAAACTCTGGTTCAGGAGTGCATGCAGGAAGGGCTGCTCGTGAACGTCACGCACGAGAGCGTGCTTCGTATGCTGCCGCCGTATATTCTGAGCGAACGCCAGGTGGATGAAGCCGTGCGCGGTTTGGACCGTGTGTTCAAACGCTGGAAGCCGGAAGAAACCGCCGCTGCCTAGAGCAGATCTTCTCGCTTACGCTCCTCGAGCATCTTGACCAGCTTGCCGACATCCTGGGCGCGATGGCGATCCGCTATCAATAAAGCGTCCGGGGTGTCGACGACGATCAGATCCTTCACGCCCAGTAACGCGACCAGCTTGCCGTTCGCGTCGACGTAATTGCCCGTTGCTTCTGCGATGAGAGCCTCGGTCGCGAGGGCATTGTCGAACTCATCGCGTGGCAGGAGCTCGTGGACGGCGTTCCAACTGCCCACGTCGCTCCAGCCGAAGTCGTCGGCGGCGATCCCGACGACGTTGTCGGCTTTTTCGAGCACCGCGTAGTCGATCGAGATGTTCTCGCAAAGCGGGAATGCCTGGCTTAAAGCGTTGCCGAACTTGCGGGAATCAAAGGCGGGCAGAGATGCCAGCAGTGTTGCTGTCTTCGGTTGAAAGCGGCGGATGGCCTGGAGAAGCACGTCCGTGCGCCAGAAGAACATGCCTGCATTCCAATAGAAATTGCCTGCGGCGACGAACTTCTTCGCCGTCTTGAGATCCGGCTTCTCGCGGAACCGGACAACCTCGGTTGGCTTCGTTTCGCCAGCTTTGGCATCCCGGGACATCTCGATGTAGCCGTACCCGGTTTCGGGCCAACGAGGCTGGACACCGAGCACGCCGATCTGGCCCTTTTCCGCAGCTTTCAGCGCAGCCTTCACGAGGCGCACGAAGCGGCCCGGCTTCGAGATCATGTGATCGGCAGGGAAGACACCCATCACCGATCCGGGGTCCATGGTTTCAATCACCTGGGCCATGAGAGCAATGCAGGGCGCGGTATTGCGCTGGGCCGGTTCGGCGACGATTTGCTTCTTGGGGACCTCGGGTAGCTGGCGGACGATCTCGGCGCGCAGGTGGTCGTTGGTGATGACCCACATGCGCTCGGGCGGGATGACGGGGGCGAGGCGGTCTACCGTCTGCTGAATCAGGGTCCGTTCGCCCAGGAAACTCAATACTTGCTTTGCTCGGCTTTTCCGGCTGCGGGGCCAAAAACGCGTGCCCCGCCCACCGGCCAGAATGAGGCCGTAGTAGTTGCGCTTGGGCATTGAGGCTATTCCAGATGGTAGCTGCGCAGGATCATGAACGTACGATTCCAGCGCGTCTTGGTGAAGAAATTGAGTGCCAGGTCCAGGAGGTGATCGGGATTGAGATTCCCGTCAGCGAGATGTGCCGTGGGCGCGTCGTACGACCAGAAAATCATGGTTGGCTTGCCGACGATGTTCTCGCGCGGAACCAGGCCCCAGAAGCGGCTGTCCGCAGAGTTGTCGCGATTGTCGCCCATGGCGAAGTAGTAGCCCGGCGGTACGACCAGCTCGCCATTCTGCACGTGCTCTTCGAGCATCTGACGACCGCGCGGATAGATCGGGATGTCCGGAGGGTTCTGCGGGAAGTTATTGAGGTAGTTCGACGTCTGCTCCGGGATCGTGACCTTGTACGGCTCGTTCATTTTCTTGCCATTGACGTAGAGCTCCTTATTCACCAGCTTGATGTGATCACCGGGGATGCCGATGGCGCGCTTGACGTAGTTGGCACGGATGTCGAGCGGGTAGCGGAAGACGATGATGTCGCCGCGTTGGACCTCCTGGTAGGGCAAGAGGTGCTTGCTGATAGGGCCGGACGGCGCGAACGACAGCTTATCGACGAACAGGTGATCGCCGATCAGCACGGTGTTCTCCATGGACCCGGTCGGCACCACGTAGGCCTGCAGAATGGTTGTGGTGCCAAAGAGCAGCATCAGGATCGTCACCGCCCATTCGGCGAAGAAGTTCCTCTGCTCCGGCTTTTCTTTTACAGTGGTGCCCGCAGTGGGGACTGATTCAGTCTTTGGTAGGGTTGCCATGGATCAATAGGAACGATCGGTTCCAGCGCGTCTTCGAAACAAAGTTCCGGACCACGTATAACAGATTCTGCGGCTTGAGTCCGGAACCAGACAGGACTTCGGGGCCAGCATCAAACGACCAATAGATCATGAGCGGCTTACCGATTATGTTCTCACGAGGCACGAAGCCCCAGTATCGACTGTCGAGCGAGTTGTCCCGGTTATCGCCTAATACGAAGTACGAATTCTCGGGCACAACGAGTTCCCCGTTGACGACGTTCTTCTCGAGCATCTCGACAGCCCGCTCTTCGAGCATGTAGCCATGGTTCGGGAAATCATCCCGATATGGATCTTCAATCTTACTTCGGTGAACTTTATACGGCTCGTTGAGAGGCTTTCCGTTCAGGAACACCTGACGCCTGACGATTCGTATGTGATCGCCCGGGGTACCCACAACTCGTTTGACATACGTGTCTTTCGGATTCACTGGGTAACGAAAAACAACGATGTCACCCCTTTGGACGTTTCGGAAGGGTAGGAGGGCTCCACTAAACGACCCATGGGGCGCATAGGCGAGCTTGTCGACCAGGAGGTGATCCCCGACCAGCAGTGTGCTCTCCATGGATCCCGTTGGAATTACGAAAGCCTGTACGAGGTTTGTGGTGCCGAAGATCAGGAGAAGCAGGAGGATGGTCCATTCGGAGATGAGCGGGAGAGGCCGTTCGAAACCTCGGCTGGTGCCGACCGGGACCACGGGCGCTTGGGAAGCAACCGGATTGCTTTCAGATGGCGATGCGGCGGAAGCAGCGGAATCGGGCGCGGAGATGGTTTGCTCGGGGTTCACGCTACTCCTTCAGTGTATCGTTCCGGTAGTTGATGGTTTCGGAAAACGAAGGTGGGCTTCGGCGGTATTCGACCGGGCTGGGTTGCGAGAAGCGTCGCAAGCGGAAGACCTCGACGAACGAGAGCCAAACGTTCACGACGCCGAGACCGGTGATCGCTCCCCGGAAGTAGGGGCTAAACCAGACGTCCGTTGCCCAGTAGGGTAGCGTGCTGAACCAGCTCAGATCCCACTCGCTAGCCCACGGGAACACGATCAGGAAAACGCCCATTTCGAACAGGAGCACGGCTCCGAGGATGGCGAACAACTTGTGATACCAGCGGTATTCGTGCACGGTCGCACCGGCGTCAGGCATTGGCGGTGGTCTCCATTTGATCGTAGCCCGTCCAGAGATTCTTCCAACGAGAAGCGTCGCGAACGGGCTCGAAGGAGAAACGGTGAAGCAGCGTGGGACCGTGCTTACGCAACGCTTCGTAGTGCTCAGGGCAAGTGTAACCCTTATGGCGGCAGAGTCCGAACTCGGGGAAAACGCGATCCCACTCGCGCATGCAGGCGTCCCGAGCGGTCTTGGCGAGGATCGATGCAGCCGCGATGCATTGGCATCGGGCATCGCCAGCAATTAGATTCTCCTGAGGTGTTGCGAGGCTCAGTTTGACCGCGTCGATGAGCAGGTAATCGGGCTTCACCTGTTCGATGGCTCGAGACATGGCGAGGCGAGTCGCCTGGTAAATATTGATGCGGTCGATCTCATATACGTCCGCAGCCCCGACGCCCCATGCAAGGGCACGTGCCTTGATGCGCTCGGCGAGTACTTCGCGGCGGTCGGGCGTAAGCTCCTTGCTATCTCGGAGACCGCGGATCTCGCGGTCCGGACACAAGACGACTGCACCAGCGAAGACCGGGCCGAATAGCGACCCTCGTCCTGCTTCATCAACGCCGGCAATCCGGGTATACCCTTTGGCCCGTGCCTCGCGCTCGAACTTCCCGCTGCAGACCGGTTTTCTCAGAGTGCTGCCTGGATTTAGACTATTCGCGCTCGCGGAGACGAGCAGCCTTGCCCTTCAGACCACGCAGGTAGTAGAGCTTTGCACGACGAACCACGCCCGTGCGAACCAGATCGATGTGATCGATAACTGGAGCGTTCACGGGGAAGATGCGCTCGACGCCTTGGCCGAAGCTGACCTTGCGCACGGTGATGGTCTCGCCCATGCCGGTGTTCTTTCGCGCGATTACGGTGCCTTCGAAAGCCTGGAGGCGTTCTTTGTCGCCTTCCTTAATCCTCACGTGGACCCGGATGGTGTCGCCGGGGCGGAACTCGGGGTGCGATGTGCGCTTCCCCTTGTTTAGAATCTTCTGCAACGCTGCATTCTGCATGTGTCTTCCCTCGAATGTCTGTTGAGCCTACGGCTCAGATTCCTTCGGTTGCAGCAGGTCCGGGCGCATCCGCGCCGTCTTCTCTTCTGCTGCTTTGCGCCGCCATTTCCGGATCTCTTCGTGGTGTCCGCTCAAGAGCGGCTCCGGAACGCGCATTCCTCGAAACTCAGCAGGCCGGGTCCACTGTGGACAGTCCAACAAGCGTTCCCCGTGCCCTATGTCGCTAAACGATTCCCATACCGTGGAGGCTTCGTTGCCTAGAACACCCGGAACCAGCCGGGCGAGCACATCCACTACGACGGCAGCCGCCAACTCGCCACCGCTCAAAACAAAGTTGCCGATCGAGATCTCCTCGTCGGCCAAACTTTCTGCGACCGGCTCATCGACGCCTTCGTATCGTCCACAGATCAACAGCAACTCATCGCACTCGTCGGCGAGCCGCCGGGCCATGTTCTGGTCGAACAGCCTGCCCTGAGCCGACAGAAGGACCACCTCTTGTCGCGGCCGTCGTTGCGGCCAAATCGACTCGACCGCTTCAAAGATCGGCTGCGGCTTCATCAACATGCCTTCGCCGCCTCCGAACGGGCGATCGTCGACGGTCTTGTGCCGGTCGTAAGTCCAGTCGCGGAGATTGTGGATCTCGACGCGAACCGAACCTGCCTCGATCGCCTTCCCGACTACGCCGCACCCGAAAGGTCCCTGGAAGAACTCGGGGAAGATCGTCAGTATGTGGAAGGTCATAGGTCGCGCAGACCTTCCGGTAATGCTACGGTAATCCGGCGCGCCGCCAGATCTACCTCGGTCCAGATCCCTTTGACGAACGGGATCATCAACTCCTTCCCTCGATCCTCCAGAACCAGGAGAGGACCGGCTCCATAGTCCACCACATCGCGAACCTCACCGATCGGCTCGCCGTTCGTTTCGACCACCTGACAGCCGAGCAGGTCCGAATGGTAATACTCGCCTTCCGGCAACGCCGGACGCTCGCTCAGCGGAATCAACACTTCGAAGTTCTTCAGGGCGTCGGCCGCGTCCCGATCGTCGACCCCGGCCAACTTCAGAACTACTTGACCGTCGTGGCTCCAAGCGCGTTCCACTTCGGCGGTTCGAACCGGCTCCTCATCGGGCTCGGCCAGGAACACCCGGCCCGTGCTCAGAAACCGCTCGGGCGGGGAAGCAAACGACTCCACGACGACTTCTCCTCGGAGACCACGCG
Source organism: Bryobacteraceae bacterium (assembly GCA_035640835.1). Classification (GTDB taxonomy): domain Bacteria; phylum Acidobacteriota; class Terriglobia; order Bryobacterales; family Bryobacteraceae; genus DASQVJ01. Next base: position 6,117 of record DASQVJ010000423.1, on the reverse strand, counting down.
ACCGAAGCACCACAGCGAGCTTGACCCAGTCCGAGGATTGCAGGCCGCTTACTCCAGGATGTCGAGCGTGAACCGGCGGTTCGCCTTGACACCAGCGGCGCCTAACAACGTACGAATGGAACGCGCGGTTCGGCCTTGCTTGCCGATAACCTTGCCGACATCGGTGGGGGCGACGCGCAGCTCGAACAACGTAGCCTGCTCCCCTTCAACCTCTCGGACTATCACCTCTTCAGGCGTATCAACGAGGGCTTTTGCGATGTCTTCCACTAACTCTTTCATCCCAGGCATGGGTGATCTCCACAAAACACTTGGCGCATCTAACGGTGGTTGCCGGAAAGGCGCCCTTAAATTCAGGCAGAGAAGCCAGAGGCTCTCTTTGCTAGGCGACGGGCTGTTCGGCCGGCGCCGGGTTATTCTTGATCAAGCGGGCGACCGTATCCGATAGCTGGGCTCCGTTCTTGGTCCAGTAGTCCACACGGTCGTGCTTGATGACGATCTGTTTGGGCTTCGAAACCGGGTTGTAGTGACCGACGACTTCGACAGCTCGGGAATTGCGAGCGCGATCCTTCTCGATCACGACCAGCCGGTAGGTCGGCTTCTTTTTGGCGCCGAACCGGGCCAGACGAATCATCAACATTTGTTTTGTTCTTCTCTCCTAATAGTAATGCCTTTGCAACGCAAGTCTACGCACACCTCCGTAATCACGTGGATGTGGCAGGCCCTCTCTACCGGAACAGATCCGGCAACTTAAGATTTCCGAGGTTAGGCATGCCGGGGATTTTCTTGCCTCCGCCCATGCCCAAGAGATTGCCCGAAAAGCTCTTCATCATTTTCCGGGCTTGTGAGTACTGCTTCAAAAGTGCATTGACTTCCTGAACGCTGGTGCCGCTTCCTTTCGCGATACGGCGCCGCCGCGATCCGTTGATGATCATGTGATTGCGGCGCTCATCCGGCGTCATGGAATCAATCATGGCGACGACGCGGGTGACTTCCTTCTCGTCGACCTTGAGGTTCTTGAGATCTTTCAGTGGCCCGAGCTGCGGCATCATGCCGAGCAAGCCTTCGAGCGGGCCGAGTTTCCGGAGTTGCTTGATCTGATCGCGGAAGTCATCGAGCGTGAATTCGTTGTCGATGAGCTTGCGCTGCATCTCCTCGGCTTTTTTCTGGTCGATGTTCTGCTCAACCTTTTCAATGAGGGAGAGCACGTCGCCCATGCCGAGGATGCGGGACGCCACGCGATCGGGGTGGAAGGGCTCGAGGGCATCCGTCTTTTCGCCGACGCCGATGAACTTGAGAGGCTGGTCGGTGACCGTGCGGATGGAGAGCGCCGCGCCACCGCGAGCGTCGCCGTCCATCTTGGTGAGGATAACCCCAGTGATTCCAAGGCGCTTGTGGAACTCTTCGGCCGACTTCACCGCATCCTGGCCGGTCATGGCATCCGCGACGAACAGAATTTCGGTCGGGTTGAGCAGCTCCTTGAGGGCGCTCAACTCGGTCATGAGCTGATCGTCAATATGGAGGCGGCCGGCGGTGTCGACGAGCACGACGTCGCGACCGGTCTGGTTGGCTTCCTTTCGGGCGGATCGAGCGAGTTCGAGGGGCTGGCTGTCTTGTTCGGGAGTACCTTCGTAAATCGGGAGCTTCAGATCGCGCGCGAGCACGGCGAGCTGTTTACGGGCCGCGGGGCGGTAAACGTCGACCGAAACCATCAGTGGACGATGGTCGTTCTTGCTGAGCCAGCGTGCGAGCTTCCCGGTGCTGGTGGTCTTACCGGATCCCTGCAGGCCAACAATAAGGATGGTGGTCGGCGGCTCGTTCGCAAAACGCAGCTTGGAGGCGTGCGTGCCGAGGATCCGGATCAGCTCCTCGTGAACGATTTTGACGACCTGTTGTCCTGGGGTGAGCGAGGTAAGTACTTCTTCGCCAAGGGCTTTCTGGCGAATATTTTCGATAAGCTGCTTGACGACGCGAAAGTGCACGTCGGCCTCTAGAAGCGCTACGCGGATCTCGCGTAAGGCAGCTTCCATGTTTTCCGCCGTGAGTTTTCCTTCTCCGCGCAGGTTTTTGAAGACGCGCTGGAGCTTCTCGGACAGGTTATCGAACATGGCTCACCTGATCATTTCGTTCGGCCGTACTGTTCAGGGATTGTCAGAACGTACTTCGACCAACGGGGTGGTCTCCCTATTATAGCGGAACGCATGAGAATCCGTCATTCCCGCGGCTTGGGAGTGGGTCAGCTTGACTTTCCGAGTTCCAGAGCCACTCGAGCCGAAGCCCTTCCAGGTTAGTTTGAACTGGGCAGAACCAACTTTCGCCCGAACACTGCGTTGTAGCGATCAATGTTGAACAGGTGAGCCGACACCACTTGGCTCATGGGAATTGTGATTTCGAAATCGCCTAGGTCGCCATGCTCTATGTAATTGATCGATTCGCGGAACTCCAACGTGCCTTCATCGCGATAGCCGCTTAACAGAAGCGCGAGCGAAAAGAAGGGATCTTTGCTCTTTCGGTAAAGCGCTTCAGATATGTACCCCACGTATACTTTGCGTGTCGCGAGAGTTACCAGCAGCGGGGATTCTGTATTGATCGCCTCTTGAAACAGCAGGACAAGAGCGTCGTCCAGGTTGGCCGCAACAAACAGCCGAATCGACCTACTCCCATCGAATACTTCGCAGATCGCGTTTATGAGCCACGATACAGACAGGGCTAAAAGTACTGTCGCGATGCCCGTTCCGGTGTATTCGAACGGCGCAAACGCCTGCAGTTGCATTTTGAGCCACGCGCCGCATTGAGTCCCATATAGTGCGACGACCGACCAGCGACCAAGGGCAGCAAAAATCAAGCCAGCAATGGCGGATTCTAAGATCAGCCGTTCCGATTCAAGGCGGCTGGCCCTAAAACGGTAGAAGTAGCAGTTGTGTAGGAACATCCCGCGATAAGTGGGAGAATGAAAAAGTTCCAGGGCATCTAACGGCAGTGGCGCTTGGGCCTACCGTGTCGCTGTTCGGGCCTCGCGGGGAGCGTTCTTGTTCCTCGAACGCAAGGAGCGGACGACGTACTTAACTCGTTCCTTTTCAGAAAGTTTCTTGATGTCAACAAAGGTGCTGCCACTTGAGTCTACCTGATACGTGTCAGACTTAACCTTGACAGATTTCCACAAACCCATCGCCGTCTCCCATCATTATCTGACGTAACCACCGTACCCGTGAAGTACGACGCCCACTATAAAGGATCGGTGACTAGAGGGCAATAGTTTAGTGTCCGAGCTAAGCGGGCAGCATACGCAAAGAGATCGTCCGCGCCACGCAGTACACTTGACCCAGGGAGACCCGCAATGAGCAACCTGGCAGCTGCCGAGTTCCCAGCATTGGTGAGTTGGGACGAGTTTCAAAATTTGCCCGAAGACTCCCTTCAGGATGGTGAGCACTACCAACTGCATGACGGCCAAGTGGTGTTACTGCCGCGGCCCAGGCCACGCCACAAAGCTGTTCAGATGCAGCTGCCTCGAGCTCTCCGATTTGTCGAGGAATTTGACTTTGTTGTTGGCGTGGAACAACCATATCGTCCGGCCATCAATTACCAATTCTGGACAGCGGATGTGATGGTGCTCCCTCATTCTGTTATGCAGGCGATGATGAACCAGGCCCACTGGGAGGTTTATTCGCCACCCTTGATCATCGAGATCCTGTCTCCATCAGATTGGAAGAGGCAAGGCGAGAACACTTTCCATAACATCAATAAGCAGCGCATCGTTGCCATGTCGAATGGCACACGCGAGTTCTGGGTGGTTGACGCTGACCAGCGCACGGTCCATGTCACGACGACTGAAGGCGCTCAGGTTTATGGAATCGGCGACCGCATCCCGTGCAGCTTGACGCCCGGAAGAAGCGTTGCCGTCAACGACATCTTCGTTCTGTAACGCTCTGCACCGACTTCGGTTGCCAGCCCAAAAGACCAAGCAGGAGCGACCGCATGCCGTCGGTTCTGGTGGCTGCTCCGGTCGAAGGACCCCGGGCATGGCTCAGCGTTGCCGCCGCGTCTGCGTTGCTGGTGGCGGGCGCTCAGCCTCCGGCAGCTTGCCTGTTCCGGAGATGTGAAATGCCATCGGGCATCCCTGGTTCCGTGAATCTGGTTCCGTAGATTTGAACCCCAGGTTTGCCCCTTAGTGGCCGAAACACTCCCGGAGATTTCGGCTCGAACTTCATCATTTCGGGCAGCACAACCACAAGTTCTTTGACTTAGGAATTTGCAGGCACAACTAACTCAGGCGTTGGATGTGACTAAATGCCGTTTACTACTCAATTCGCCAGCCCGAGGATCTGTGATGGACGCCAGTCGCCGAGGCTCGGCTGTATGAGTGAGGAAAGTTTGGCGGTGCGTCCGAATGGGTCGTCTTTCCCCACACCGACTTAGATCTTGCCTTTCGCCAGAGTGACGATGATTACAACACCCATGGCGCACAGGGGGGCAGATCCTGGTTCGGGAATTTCAGCCTGTGGTGTTGGCGGGGGCGGCGGTGGCGGTGGCGGCCCTGGCGCCCGGGGAACAGCTGAAAGATTGAGAGAGATTTGTTGATTCTGGAGACCAGCAAGAGCGGTCAGGTTCACCGATATCAAATTTGCATCGAATGTGATGCGTGATGCATTGAACCCAGTGAAATTCGTTGCGGGATTGATGGTGACGTCAGTGATGACTGGAATCAGCCCTGTGACATTAAAAAACCGAATCAGTTCAAAAGAGCTCAGGGCATTCGCATTGCGCGTTGCTGTCATCAGAATATTCGTGTCCGAAAAGTTGACGTTGAGGAAATCCGCGAAGTTCGTCAGTTCAACTCCCGGTCCCACCAGACTGTCGACCGGCCCGATCTGCACCGTCTGGTCAGGGCTTATGCCACGAAAATAACTTGTCTGCACGATCTGACCGTCGAGGATGGCCGCTCGGATGGGTGTAATTATTGCAAACAAACTTACAATGGCGAGTACGATACACTCTACCGATCTATACATTAGTCAGTCCTCCTCTCTAAGCCTGCTTACATTTACTACATTATGAGTGAAATTGATACAAAGTACCGGTTACCAGGAGTCCTGGTCAGCGGAGCTCTCCGACGCGGTTGATCGGTCGGACGTGGAGAATGTCGCGGCTGCTTTTCGTCTGTGAGCGACGAAACCGGCTGTTGCAGCCGCCGCGACGATGACAAATCCACCCAGCATGAACCAGCGAATACTGTCGGGTGCCGCCTGCTGGCCGGTCGATGCAGTCTGGGGACGGCTTGGCCGTTCCGTTACGTTTGCCTGCTGTGGTGCGCGCTCAGCCTCCGGCAGCTTGCCTGTTCCGGAAATGTGAAATGCCATCGGGCGCCCCTGCTTCCCTGACGTGGTTCCGAAGATTTGGACTCCAGGTTTGCCCCTCAGTGGTCGAAACACTCCCGGAGATCTCGGCTCGAACTTCATCGTCTCGGGCAGCACAACCACAAGTTCTGTTACCGGGGAAACTGCCACTGGCTGAATCACCGCCTCGCCGTTCCAGGGGAGCCGCCAAGCAACTGCGAACCGGGTGTCACCTGGAAGCAGCGGAAGCGGAAAGTAATACCGATCCTTTTCGCCGCTGGCCCTGGGATTCCGCACGACTGGTTGTTCATCGCCAACCTGCACCTTTCCGGCGACCAACTCCGCTTCGGGAGGCAATTGAATTTCGAACGGGCGATTGCTGGCCAGTGTGCGCGGCGGGGTAGAGCCGTTGTGTACTGTGACCTCGTCAATTACCTGCAGATTGTCGCCTACGCTCTGCAAACGTTGCGTACCGCGGGTTGCCACCACGCCATTCAGTGCTGTGGCAGTTTCATAGACGCGGACCTCGACAGAATCGACATCAGCCGGAACCAGGGTCCTATAATCAACACCCGCATGGATGACGTGTACCAGCCAAGGGCGCTCGGCGGCGGCGACCGTGAATTCGAAACCGCCAGACGAGTCGGTCTTGCTGCGCCCAATTTCGGTTGGACGACCGGAAAGTGACATGAGCACCACGTCGTCGCCTGACGCGGCCTTACCCGTAGTGCCGTTTACTGCTGTGCCTCGCAGGACCGCCGCCGAGGTGAGACCCGTCACGCCAAAA
>DASQVJ010000422.1:0-5272 GCA_035640835.1 Bryobacteraceae bacterium | reverse complement strand
AGGATGTCCGAGTCACTAAAGAATTTCAAGTTCACCTGATCATTTCCGACCATTGTTGACACGATCGGAGCGCACGGCATTCCGATCGTGTCTCCACTTTTTCGAGGTAAATCGGATGCTGTCTGGATATGTAGAAACAGTACCTCCTCCGCCCTCTGCTTACGGCGAAGTGTTGTTCAAGCCCTTCGATCTGGGGCCGTACAAGTTGCGGCACCGCATTGTGATGGCGCCGTTGACTCGCTCACGATCGCGGCAGCCGGGAAACATTCCAACACCGATGAACGCGCACTACTACACGCAAAGGGCATCGGCGGCGCTCATCATCTCCGAAGCCACACAGGTATCTCAGCAAGGTCAAGGCTACGCGTGGACGCCGGGGATTCATACCCGCGAGCAGATGGAAGGATGGGAACTCGTCACGCGCTCAGTACATGACGCGGGTGGACTCATCTTCATGCAGCTCTGGCATGTGGGACGCATCTCGCATCCGCTGCTGCAACCCGACCGGATGCTGCCGGTGGCGCCCTCGGCGATTCGACCAAACGGAAAAGCCTTCGTAGAGAACGACTTCGGTGAAGGGGAACTCATTCCGTTCGTGACCCCGCGGGCCCTGCAGATTGAGGAACTGCCGTACGTGGTTCAGCAATATGCCCGTGGCGCGAGGAATGCAATTGCGGCAGGCTTCGACGGCGTTGAAGTGCATGGGGCAAACGGCTATCTGCTCGACCAGTTTCTCGAGAGCGGCTCAAACCATCGCACGGATGCATACGGCGGGTCTGTGGAGAATCGGGCACGTCTCATGATGGAGGTTGTGGAGGCAGTGGCCGAAGTGTGGAACCCGGAGCGGGTAGGCGTGCGACTCTCACCGTTGAGTCAGTTCAACGATATCAAGGACGATAAGCCGGAAATGACGTTCGGCTATGTTGCAGAGAAGCTGAGCAGCTACAAGCTCGCATATCTGCACATTGTCAACCCAGCGCTGCCCTCGCTCGAGAAGGGAACCGATCCTGAGCCCCGAGCTGCGCAGATGATCGAACTCATTCGGAAGAAGTATCGCGGCACGTTGATGGTGACTGGAGGGTTCGACCACGATACTGCCGAGGGTTGGCTGCAGCGTGGGATGGCGGATCTGATTGGCTTCGGCCGCAAGTACATCGCGAACCCTGACCTGCCCGAAAGATTCCGTCAGCGTGCGCAGTTGAACAAGGACGATCCAACTACGTACTACACGGGAGGTCCCCGCGGGTACGTCGATTACCCTTCGCTTGCGCAGGAGAGGGGCGAGGAGCCGCTGCCCACGATCGACGACAGATGGAGATAACAGCTAAGCGCAGGAGATCTCCTCAGCGTGAGCGGACATTCGGGACCATTTGTTTGATGCGGTGAAACTCAGGTTTATCGGTGATGTATTGCCTTTGCGGAAGCGTCCGGACTTCCTTCATGATGTTCTTCCTTCGGTTTCCAGGATTGGGATGGGATGAGAGGAATTCCGGCGCCCGCGAGCCCCCATCGGCCTCCAGCTTTTCAAAGAAGTGCGCCAGTTCGAGAGGGTTATAGCCGACACTCGCCATGATGCGGACGCCAAGAGAATCTGCCTCGCTTTCGGCTTGACGCGAGTATCGCAATAGGAGCGAGTTGACACCGAGACTGAGCCCGACCTGACCGAGTTCTGCCAATAGTGAACCCTGTCCAATGACATTGCTGGCGAGGATGGCGGGAAGCCGAACGATGTTGGCCTTCGATACTTGATTCGTCGCGTGACGGAGGGCAACGTGCGAGATTTCGTGCCCCATCACGCCCGCTAATTGAGCCTCGTTGTCGGCCGCCGCGATCAATCCCGTATGTATGAAAACCGGACCCCCGGGAAGCGCGAATGCATTGATCGTCGGGTCCTTCACCACTGTGAACGAGTATGGAAAGTCGCCGGCGTAAGGGGTAGCCGCCAGCCGTCGCCCAAGGTCGCGAACGTAGTCCTGTACTGCCGGATTGTCGAGAATCTCGAGCTGACGCGAGATCTGAGCAGCAGCCTCGCGGCCGAGCTGAATATCCTGTTCTTTTGAGAAGAGGTTGAATCCGGGCCGGATCGGATCGCCTGGCCTGCGGGTGGCGCAGGCGATCGTCACCAGTAGCAACCCCCAAAGGAGCGCTCGTCTCACGCTCCTTTTGTTCACTCCACCAGAAGCTCCCATTGTTGACCACCAGTGCTGCGTGCCGTTATACCAGCCACTCATTTGACTGCAGGACCTGAAGTACTGCCGCTGCCGGAACGGTCGGTTTCACCATGATCGGCGTCGTTGAGCCCACATACCAGATGCGAACGATGTCGGACCCGTCGATGTCAATGGAAACGATATTCCTTGTGTTAATGACCTGGTCGCCAATACGAATGAACATCAAAGGCTTCATGGGTGTGACCGTTGCAGTTTGAGTACCAGCTATGTGCCTAAGACTCTCGATTCCTCGACCTACGCGCCTGTGCTCCTTGAGTGGTGTTTGGATTGCCGAATAACTGTGTGGCGCCCGATCCGCCGAGACTCGATTCGTCTGCTTATCGAAACGATCTGTTCCATGAGTCGACACTGGATTGGGAGCCCGGGAGGACACGATGGGCACCACGGATCGTGGCACAGCCGCATGGAAGCGGTTTTCCAATCAGGAGGAAGTGCGCAGTAATTCGCCGGAAACAGAATCAGAAGAAGCTCTGCGCGACAAGTTCTTTGAGCTCGTGAGTCCTTATCTGGACAGACTTAGCGAGTTCGTTCGACACGTGATCGAGTATGCCGTCGCAAGCGGTGACCTGGTGCGCGATGAGCTCACGGTGGAGGACGTTGTCGACGATGTACTCGTACGAGCTTTCCGTCAATTTCGAGAGAACGCCGCGCCGCGCAACGTCGAAAGCTGGCTGATCCAGTTGACAGCAGATCGGATCGAATCAAATATCAAACGGCTCAAGAGGGAGCACGAGCGATTAGTTGCCATTGAAGAAGACATCCCGGAGACGCCTCCTGAGCAACAGGTTTCGAATCTTGGAGACGAGATCCTGGAATACCACCAGCCGGACGAAGATCTCAAACTCGAAGACATCGTGCCTGATATGGAGACCCCAACACCGGAAGAGGAAACGGCACGCGAGGAGGTGCGGGACTGCGTACGGCGTGTCCTGAACACATTGCCCGAGAAGTGGCGAAAAGTTCTCCTCCTGTACCACGTCGAAGGCCTACGAGGCGAACCCCTCGCCAAGTCGGTCGGCCTGACAACGAGAGAGGTCCGGCTGATTCAGGGTTCCGCGGCTAAGTATCTACGCCATCGTCTCCGGGAATCCGGCTGTGTCTTCAGGCCAAGTTGACGCAAGCCATTCAACCCGCAGCTTAGGGAACGGCTTCGCCAGGTCGACGTACCGGCGTCTTCCGTTCGACGTCAGACCTCGTCCGCATCAGGCCTCTGCGTGATCAGTCGCAAGACATCCCGCGTGACCACACTCACACTTAATCTCGGGGTGATCAGCGGCGCCTTCGCAGTAAGCACCACAATAATTGCTGTCCTCGGCCTTCTTGCAAGTGCATGGAAGATGTGCGCATATATCGTCTTTTTTCGGCACTGAGAATCTCCTTGGGAAAAGATTTCCGCTGAATGATGTGTGCACTTCGCCAGCCACACGACTCGACACTCTATGGATTCAGACGTGCTTTCGAGGAGCGCTGAATACGCCGCTCAAGCCGACTTGCTTGGGCATTCCTGGGCGTACGAAAGGGTTGGGAAATGAAGAAAGTAAGCGAACGTCTGATCCTCGTCACCGGTGCGACAGGCCGCCAAGGAAACGCTGTATGGCGCCACTTACTCGCCAGAGGCTTTCCCGTGCGGGCGTTGACTCGCGACCCCGACAAGCCTGACGCACGCGCGCTGGTCCGGCCGCGCAGGCCGGCCATGACGCGATGCTTCTGTTTCGATGGATTGAAGAATCGGGACACCGTGTGGACATCGATCAGTTACGCAGGGAATACCCGAAGCTCACCACATTCGAACGTTGGTTGAACGTGAACTGGGAACCCGTGCACGTGCCTGTCGAACAGGAGGCACGGCCGTAGGAGCATCTGTTTCGAGTGGTCGCAAGCTAAAGCATCGGAAGCGCAGCAGGTGGCGGACCGAGTGGAAACGCCTTGTCAATCAGGGCGATCTGCATGTCCGTAAGCTGAAGATCCCCGGCGCCGGCATTCTCCACTACATGGTCGACATTCGATGACTTTGGAATGGTAAACGCGCACGGCCATCTCAACAGGAACCGGAGCGCGACCTGTCGGACGGTGGCGTTCATCTCATGGGCAATTTGCTTCAGCAGGCGACCTCCGGGAGTGTGCGGATCCGGAAACCTGTCATGCCCGAAGGGGCTATAAGCGACCATTGCGACTTTTTTGCTTTCGCACCATGGGATGACACGATGTTCCACTGCTCGCTCCTGCAAATGGTACAGAACCTGGTCGCATACGGGGCCGCTATGCCCGGAAAGGTGGTGAGCCTCCTTTAGATCCGGCACGTCGAAATTGCTCACGCCCCAGGAAAGGATTTTCCCGTCCTGGATCAGCTGAGCGAAGGCCTCCAGCGCTTCGTTCAACGGATGATAGTCGGCCCGCCAGTGCAGGAGGTAACAATCGAGCCGGTCCGTGTTCAGCCGTGCGAGCGACCCTTCACAGGCTGAAATCGTACCTTTTCGCGATGCATTCTGTGGAAGAACTTTCGACACCAGAAAAACCTGTTCCCGAAATGGAAGGATCGCCTCGCCAACCCATTCCTCAGCCCTGCCGGACAAGTACATCTCTGCCGTGTCGATGTGCGTCATACCGAGCTCGATACCCTTTCGCAGGGCCTCGATCGCGGATTCCCGTTGATCCCGCTCGTTGTACCAGGTGCCCTGACCGATGACGGGCACGTCGCGCTTTGTGCAACCGAATTTGCGTCGCTCCATGGAAATCCTGCTATGCAAGTGCATCGCCGTCGACGAATCGACGGGCGGTTGTCGACCTGTTGTAGGTTAACGCCACGGTTCACCTATCGACAGGCCCGCCATGCTGCCTGCGTTTCACATGGCATTGCAACTGCAATAATGAGGCTGACGGAGGAACGCGCTTCTGAATGTCGACCGTAGCCGCTCCCCACAGCCAGTCTGATCGGGGAGCGCAGGCGCAGGAACCTGCCGGACCCGCAGTGTTGGTCATCTTCGGTGTCACGGGAGATCTTACGAAACGGCTTCTGTTCCCGGCACTCTACAACCTCGCTC
>DASQVJ010000421.1:0-6313 GCA_035640835.1 Bryobacteraceae bacterium | reverse complement strand
CCCGACGATTTTCTCTCTCGAAGGGTTGTCGTTTCCCTTGGTGCACTGGGCGCGATGGGAAGCCAGCACGTGTGGATGAGGTGCCGGATGCGAGCGTACGCAAAGAGGACGTACTGGAGTTGAGCCACTTTGTAAGCCCCTGGGTGGCCCTGCGCAACCCACGCCTGGGAATCGCAGTGGCGCTCACGTGGGATCCTGCGGTCTTTCGGTATGTCTGGTGCTGGCAGATGTTCGGAGGGCGAGTCACGTCACCGTACTTTGGTCGAGGCTACGCACTCGCGCTCGAACCTTCAACTTCCCCCGTGATGGCACTGGAACAGTGCGCGGCGCAGAAAGAATGTCCGGTGGTGGCGGGTGGAGGCACGCTGGTTAGCTTTGTCGAGGCGAGCATCCACGACGCGACAGCCTCGGTGCGTGAAATTCGTCCGGGAGGTGTTGTTGTCTATGCGAGTTAGCGCGCTGGGTGTGCTCCTTTTGACGTTCCCGAGTCTACTTGCAGCGCAGATCCATATCAAGACATTCCCGGACTATCGCCTTCATATCACGAACGACAAGTACGACGCCGTGTGGCAGATCCGTATTCCGGAAGTAGTCGCCGCGCAAAGCGGGGTGTTCCTGACATCAGTCCGGCCATCGCTCGAGTGGAAGCAGATTGGAGACACCCTCTCTTACAGCTGGACATCGACGCCGGAATACTCGGAAAAGGTGAGAGCTTCGGTTGGAAACCGGCGACAGCTGGACACAGGAATCCAAGTGAACACGACCGTGCGAATCCTTCCGAATGCTGTGGCCTTCGAAATCGAACTACGTAATCCAACAGATCGTCCCATGGTCGACGTTTGGATCGATGGCGGATGCCTGACCCATCTGACTGAGCGCTTCTTCGACAATAGTCACTCGCGCACGTACTTCTTCACAAAAGATGGATTAACGAAACTCTCCGACCTCGACCGCACCTTGCAGATCCGAAGTAAATATTTCGCAAATCCCGCGTGGTTTGAAGAAGGGTCGACGAAGGACTACGAGTTCTTCTGGGGACGGAGCTCAGCGATTCCCGTCGAGGCTCTGATCGTGTCCGAACCCGTGAGCGGGCTCGGCGCGGTCGGCATTGCTTGGGAGAACTGTCCCGGTCTCAGACAGAGCTCCGACGATGCGCACCGGTGCATGCACTCGTCATCCTTTTTTGGAAATCTCGCGCCGGGAGGGACGATCACTCGCCATGGAATGCTGCTGTTCGGGGACACCAAAGAGGCTGTTGTTGCGGCTTACCGGAAGCTTTCGTACCGAATGTACCTGGGCGCACCTAAAATCGCGCCGTAAGCTTACACGAAGTTGCCGGATAGCAGAATGACAATCCCGATGATGAAAGCAACAAACAAGAGCCAATAGAACAGAACACTCCGATACCAGGCATCGCCGATCTCCGCACCAATGCCGATCGTGCGCAGGTTCATCGTCAGTTGATCCGTGATCTTCTCCGGCGGTGGAGGCGCAGTGGCAAGACTCACACCGACACAGACCAGCACGCAAAAGAGCCAGTTAACGGTCGCCTGCATTGTGTACGGCTCTAACCATCGTGGATGTGTTGGCGAATAGTTGACGTAGAACTTCAGCAAGATACCGAAACCGAAACCCAGGAAGACGGCGCTCGTCGCGCCTTCCGCATTCATCCGCCGTGACAGGATGCCCAACAGGAAGATCGCGGCAAATGGCGGTGCGAAGAACGCATACATCGTCTGGATGTAGACGAAAAGGCCGTCACCCAGCTTCTCGAGGTACAGAGCGAGGACAATCGCAATGCCCATCACGATTGCGCTCGTCAACGCTCCGAATCGCACATAGTGTTTCTCTGGAGCATTCGGGCGGAAGAGTCGCTTGTAAAAGTCGAGCGTGACGATCGTGGATGTCGAGTTGATGACCGAACTCACAGTCGACTGGACCGCGCCGAACAGTGCCGCGAGAAACAAGCCTCGGAATCCGGCTGGGATCACGATCTGCAGCATCGAAACGTATCCCTTGTCCGCTTCGGTGCGGACCCGCTCCCACGGAAGTAGAAGGATATCGGGATTGATGGCGAACAGAATGAGGCCGGGAAGGACGGTAATCGCAGGCATCGCAATTTTGATGAAGCCCGCAAGGATGATGCCCATGCGCGCGTGATACAGGTTCTTGGCCGCGAGCACGCGCTGGATCATGAATTGGTTGATGACGTTGTACCAGATGCTAACCGAGAGGAAGCCCACCAGCAATCCGGGCCACGGATTAGTAGGATGCTCAACCGGCTGAATCACGCTGAGTCGGTTGTATTCCTCACCAGCGGTAATGCGCTGCGCACTCGTATCGGCCGCTTTCTTCCATTCACCATGCTGGGCCTGGTTCCGCTCGATCATGATGCGCCAGCCATCACGGAGAGAGTGTGACGGTCCCGAGAGATACAGCAAGCCAAGAATCGTGACGGAAATGCCGCCGGCGATCTTGATGATGAGTGTAAACAGATCGGTCCAAGCAATCGACACGAGCCCGCCATAGATTGCCCAGATACCGGCAGCGACTGCGATCGAGAGAACCGAGACCCACAGTTCCCAGCCGAATAGCCGCTGCAATGCGAGTCCTCCTCCATACAGAACTCCAGCGAGGAACGCAGTGATGTTGCTGAGAACGGTCACCGCGGCGAAAAAGTGCCGGACGGTGAGGTTATAGCGCTTTTCGAGAAACTCTGGCGTCGTAAAGATTCGAGACGCGAGTAGAAACGGGATAAAGAACCAGATCAGCAGGCTGAAAGAGTAGATGTTGCCCCAATCGGCCATTGCCACGCAGATACCGAAAACGTACGCAGCGCCCACCATACCGATGAACTGCTCCGTGCTGATGTTAGCGGCGACGAATGAGGTTCCGACGACATACCACGGCAGGGACCGTCCAGCAAGGAAGTAGTCCTCCGCGTTTTTCTTCTTCCGACGGCCGGCCATGTAGCCAATACCGCAAAGAACGACAAAGTAGGAGAGAAACGCAACGTAGTCGAGCGGAACGAGGCTGAATCCGGGACTCATCTGGAGAGCCAACCCCCATCGACAACCAGGTTCGCGCCGGTGATGTAGGACGATTCGGCCGACGCCAGAAAGACGGCCACGTTTGCGACTTCCTCTCCTTCTCCAATGCGGCCGAGAAGCGTTCTGGCGTTGATCCGATCGCGATGCTGATTTCGTTCGATGCTGGCCTGAAGATTTGGAGTCATGATTGCGCCGGGACTGATCGCGTTGACGCGGATGTTCCAAGGCGCGTACTCGGCGGCAAGGACTTTTGTGAGCGCAAGTATGCCGCTCTTGGCCGCGCAGTAAGCAGCCCCGCCTGCCCAGGGCGTGATCGCGCCAACGGAACTGAGATTGATGATGGTTCCACCGCCACTATCCCGCATGACCGGTCCCGCCCATTTCGCGAGAGCGAACACGCTGCGAAGGCTGACACTCAGGCATCGGTCCCATTCGTCGAATGACATCTCCTGTACCGGCTTTTGGAGCAATGTAGTGGCGGCGTTGTTCACCAGGACATGTACGCCGCCGAATCGAGAATGCGCCTCAGTGACAATGCGACGCGTATCGTCGATGGAGCCAACATCTGCGTGCAGCAGAAGCATGCGGTTGTCAGGGCAGTTCCATTCATCCTGGATAACGCGAAGACCGTCGTCATTCACGTCGGCCAGAGTGACACTTGCCCCTTCGTCGAGAAATTTCTGCGCGATCGCTTTGCCGATGCCCGCTGCGGCGCCGGTGATAATGGCTGTCTTGTTCGCAAGACGGCTCAATCGCGAGCTACCTCGCGAAGCAACGCGATGGCTTCCGCTGCCAAAATGTCGGCGGCATCCGGGGAAAACATCGCTGTCTCGACTTCATATCCGCCTTGCTGATACGCCTCGCGAACTGGGACGTATCCGACTCCACCGTGCGAATACCCGGAGAACAGCGTGTGGGTAAACGGCGAGTTCGTGACGATCTGTTCGTTGGTCTCAGTGAAAGGCTCGCCTTGCGTTGAAATCAGCGCAATGCCTCCGATCCTGATGGCCATCAAGCGTCGCCGTAGATGGCTCTTACCTTCGACGAGCTTTGCGCGGTCAACTCTCATCCCGGCCTGGGTGGCCGCCGCGGTGGCGTCGCGAATCTGTTGCTCTGTCCCGCTCCGGCGCATTTCATTCATGACGGCACGCAACCGCTCGGCTTCTTTCGCAAGTACTTCGGGGCTCGGCATGGGATTTACCGGAAGGCTGATGTCCTTCGAGCTGACCGAGAGGGTCGGATCAGCCTGCTCGATGGCCTGGTCGCGATAGAGTGCGATCGGCGCGCCGGATTCCTGATAGCCGGTGAAGACCGCGCACTTGGGCAACGTGTCGATGTTCAATGCGACACGGGAAGCCTCGAGGCCGAGAATCGTACCCAGGCGGCGATAGATCGAGAGATCGCCCGTGAATCCAAGCCGCGGACCGAGATTTCCGGTCGCTCCTTGGAGAAACAGACACGTTCCGCCTACGTTCTGTTCCACCACGCGCTTCGCGACACCTGGAAAGTCCGGTGTGACGAACTGGTTGTCCCAAGCCATGATGGTCGGGTGGCACGCGTAGTGCAGAATCGTTGCGAACGGGCGCTCATCCAAGGTATCGAATCGCACGACGCGTACGGTGTGGTCGACGGGTCCGTCCGGGTTTCGACCAACCACCCATCGCCCGTCGGGACCTTGGAAACGACGATTGATATTGATATCGCATGAGCCCTCGCCAGCGGCGACGCGGACCGGAACCAGCTGCTGAAAGGCCTGCCAGATCGCGCCTGCAATACGGTGCGGCAGGTCTTCCATATAGCTCAAGACCATGTCGAGACCTTGCGTGATCACGGGCAGGCGAAACGTATTCGGTCCCGAATGTGTGTGCGTGCACGATATGCGCAGATGCTCCGCGGGTACCCCAACCATGGAGGAAGCAAGGTCGACAGTCTTCCGCTCCATCTCCGGGCTGAGGTGAATGAGATCTACATCAACGATCGCAGTGGATATGGATCCGTTTGTGAGAGCGAGACACGTTGCGAGGAGAGGAAGGTCGCTCCCGATGCCGCGTTGATGCGTCTGCGCACCCCAGCCGCCTTGCGGCGTTCCGGGGGCAGGCGTGATGTCCACGCGGCCGATTCCTGCCCTCAAAGGTTCACCGAGCAAATGAAAACGTATGCCTCCTCGTGATGGTCTCGGCGCAAGTCTACACTGTGCGGAAAAGCTCCGGCAATGGAAGGAGCGACCTCGTCCAAGATGATGGACAAATGCAAGGTCCAGTGTTGGATGAGCGTTCCTTTCGAACGCATACTGCGACCGTGACCTGTCGGATGATGGCGGCTCTGAGCGCCTGCTCGCTCATCGTGCTCGCGCAACCAGCGGAGACGGTAAGTGTGCCGATGCGCGATGGCGTTCGGCTTGCGACGGATGTCTATCTCGGTGTTTCCGGACCGCGGCCGGTGCTGCTTTCGCGGACTCCGTACAACAAAGCGGGC
The DNA here is from genome assembly GCA_035640835.1 of Bryobacteraceae bacterium. Classification (GTDB taxonomy): domain Bacteria; phylum Acidobacteriota; class Terriglobia; order Bryobacterales; family Bryobacteraceae; genus DASQVJ01. The sequence continues at coordinate 788 of DASQVJ010000421.1, read as the reverse complement.
CTCAAGTCGGCGGCTGAGTTCTTCCGGCAAGCGGACTATGCCGTGGTGGTGCAGGATTGCCGCGGAAGATTCGGCTCAGAAGGTGTGTACGCGCCGTATCGCGACGATGCGGCCGATGGAGAGGACACAATCGCCTGGATTCGCAAGCAGCCCTGGTGCGACGGTCGGATTGGTATGTGGGGCGCGTCGCATCCCGGTGCTGTCCAATGGCTCGCCGCGTCGAAACGGCCGGAGGGACTCCGTGTGATTGCCCCCAGTGCGACGTTCACGAATCCATATCAGCTTGCTTACCAGGGAGGCGCATTCCGGCTGGCGTTCATCGCGGGCGCGGGCATTCGCATCGATCCACCACCCGAACGAGAACCGCCAGAGAACATCGATCGGGAACTGCGACACCTCCCGATCTCGAGCCTCGCCACAGTCTTCGGTTGGCACCTGCCGTGGTTGGACTCGATTGTGCGTCATCCGAATCGCCACGATTCAGTTTGGACGAAGCTGGACGTGAGCCGAATTCTTCCTACGCTGCAACTCGCAGCTCAGCATGTGTCCGGATACTACGATTTGTTCGTCCGCGATGTCGTGGAGAGCTTTCACGATCTGCGCCGGAATCCGGCGAACGCACGGAATCAGCGGCTCATCCTGGGTCCTTGGAGCCACCAGACTCTCGGAAAACGAAAGGTGGGAGCAATCGATTTCGGTCCTGAGGCGGAAGTTGATCTGCGATCTGTCGATGTCGAATGGTTTGATGCCCAGTTGAAGGATTCCGATAAACCTGCGCAAGCTGCCGT
>DASQVJ010000420.1:0-6233 GCA_035640835.1 Bryobacteraceae bacterium | reverse complement strand
CGCTAAACGTACAGAATTCGCTTCTGAACACGGTGGTCGGCGGGTGGCAGGTGAATGGCATCGCGAATTTCCGTTCGGGCATGCCGTACACGATCGTCACCGCGAACGACCTGGCAAACGTCGGAACCGGCAACCAGCGTGCGAACGCGACCGGCGCTAGTCCGCGCAAGTTGGATCCCAGAACGAATAACCTTCTCGGACTCGATCCCGCTGCTTACTCCGTGCCCGCCCGGGGAACATTCGGAAATCTCGCGCGCAACACGCAGCCCGGCTTTGGCATCAACAACTGGGACTTCTCGGCAATCAAGAACTTTGCAATCACTCCACTCGGCGAGGGTGCAAGACTTCAGTTGCGGTTCGAATTCTTCAACGTGTTCAACCACACTCAGTTCCTGAACCCCGCGTCAACACTCAACGTGCCTGCGACGTTCGGCATCGTGACGAGTACCCTCGATCCGCGTATTCTGCAGATCGGCGGAAAGTTCTATTGGTGAGATCGCTGGTAAGCGGCCGTCAGTTGTACCCGGGCGATACGGCCGCCGCTGCCCACTGCCCAACCTATACCCGACGGAGTGATCGCGATGGCGTGGTAACCCGCGTCGCCGAGTGCCTTCCAGGTGCGTCCGCGATCTTCGGAATAGCTCGCACCATGGGAGCCCACGGTCAGCACGAGCTTCCCATCCGGAGCAAGCACCACTCCTGATCGGAAACCTCCTGGACCGGTGATGGCGCTCCACCTATCGCCGCTATCGTCCGACCAGGCGGCAGTCGCGTCGTTTGACTCTGGCTGTTTGTAATCGCCCCCAACGGCCACCACGATCTTGCCGCGGACAGCGAGTCCGTAGATCCCGGTGGTTTGTCGGTTGGTACGTACCGGCGTTTGCACCGCTTGCCACGTCTGGCCTCCATCGCTGGAGCGGAACACGCGCGCACCGCCCACGCCGCCCGATGCAAACCAGGCATCCTGGCGACCCTCCACGACGAGGCACGTGCCGCTTGCAGCAAAGCCGCCCTCGCCGGGCATCGCCGGTGGGGTGGTTTGCCGCTGCCACGTCTTACCGCCATCTTCGGTGCGCAGGATCACGAACTGCCCGTTGACCGGATCGCCCATGATGAGCCCGCGCTTCGCATCGAAGAAGGCTATGGCATCAAGGAAGCCGCTCGCATCCGGATTGGTGAGGAGCAACTCCCAACTCTTTCCGCCATCGGTTGTCTTGTAGAGCTTCGCTTTCGGGCCCGGTCCGGCGCTAAGCACATACGCGAGTTGGTCACTTTCGGCATGCACGTCCCGGAAGTCGAGATCCTCCGCATTGGGTACGGGGAGCACTTGCCAGGTTACGCCGCTGTCGACGGTGCGGAGCACGGTTCCTTTCGTGCCGGAGGCCCAAGCGACTCGCTCATTCACCGCGGCGATGCCTCGCAAGGACGCGTCCGTCGGACTCTTCTGCGGCTCCAACTTCGGTTGCGCCGAGGCGGTGCCTAGCCCGAGCACGACCAGGCACAAAACTTGGATGGGAGTGGGTTGAATAGCGCCACCGGGCATGGTTGAGATTGTAGCGATGCTTCGCGCTGTGCAAAAGACGACCAAGGGTTTCGACTTTCAGATCCCAGGGAGGAGGCCTCATGGCGCCCTTATCCGTCTTGGCGGCTTGGCGACTTTGCGTGAGTCCCGTCCACGTATCCGCTATCGTCTATTGCCCAGAATTGGCAGCACGACGATACTAATGAAGTCCAGCAGGAAGTGCATGACTACAGGCGCCACGAGGCTTCCCCTCCAGAGATAAACTCCCGCGAACAGCAGCCCTATCACGCCGACCGTGGCTACGCCGGCCGCTCCTTCGTAGCCATGGCCCAGCGAGAAAACGAATGCAGCCAGGAGCACAGCCGCTGCCGTGCTGTGCGTAACCTCGCGAAAGCGCAGGATCAGGTAACCGCGGAAGACGGTCTCCTCGGCGATGGCGACAACCAAGACCAGCAGAGACGCAAGCGCATACTCACTCAAGCCCGAAGCCGTTAGAAACTGCGGTAATGGCCTGGACGGCGCCGAGAGGCCGGCCGCGCGAAAGAGCTGTTCAACGATATTGGTCACGGCCATCAACGGCAGGAACAGGGCAACCCCGACCAGGATCTCCCTACCGGCGCCACGCGGTTTCCAGCCGACCAAGCTGATCGGCTCGCCGTTTCGCCAAAGAAAGAACGCGATCAGGCTGACCAGGGCCAAGTCTCGGAGTATGGCCGCAACCGCCGTAAGTTCGAAGCTTACGCTTCCTTGGCGGAGCACAAAGAACGACAACACCATCGATGGGACGATCAGAAACAGGAACACGAGCACTTCTAGAAGCTGCGCCTGTCGCTGACCGCTCGCTTTGGACCCGGGAAGGCCCTCAACACTATTCCAGATGCTTACTTGCCTGCTCACAACGAACACTCCGGCTGAATCACTAAGCAACCGCGACCAAACAAGCAACTGCTCTATCGGTGCACGCCGGCGGACATGACACGCCGCGCTGATCCAAGGGCACTTAAACGGCCAAATGTCGCTGCGGAGAAACGAGCTGGAACGCTTGATGCTCCTGATCAGTAGTGGATCACTTCGTAGCCGAGAGATATTAACTCGGACACCTTCCAAATGCCGCTCGGGACCATCTCGTCGACTGGAAAATCCAATCTCTTTCTATTAAGTCCCAGGCGTTGCAGGGCGTCACGCGATACAACCAGACGAACCCCGGCGGCCTTGGCAGCGCGCGCAAGCTCGGGCAGATCTTCAGGTAAGTCGCTCGTTGCGGCGGTGAGCGCCTCCGCACCGCGATCCGAAGCGACCCAGATCACATCGCCCAGGAAACCCGATTCCTTCGCTTCCTTCGCGTTTCGCAGCGAGATCCGCATCTCTTCAACGTCCTCGAGTCCCGTTGTGAGGAAGAAGACGAGCCTTCGGGCTGGCTTCCCCCTGGAGTTCTCATTCGATCCTGCAGGCTTGTTGGCAGGCAGCGAACTGGTAATGGATACAGTGATGACGATCACCGCGAGTATCGTTCCCAGAACGACCCGAAGTACTCTTGCAGGAAATGTAGTGGTCATGTGTTCGCCTTCCGCGCGGCTTCCTCGAAAGCGAGAGCTGCACCGCTCTGCACGAGCAACCGCAGTTCCAAGCTCAACTCAGCGCAGGGCGCATTCAGCACGCGCCGGTAGCGCGTCCGAGGCGAGGCTGAGGCACTTTTGGTGGAATCGGAGATGCTGAAACAAATATCCGTTAACATGTTTCACTATGTCGGAGCGATGGCACTTCCCCGAGCCATTCGTAAGACCTTCTCTGCTTCCTCGACTCCTGACTTCTCACTCCTGAGTCCTGCCTTCCATATCCCGCTGCTACCGACGCCGACAATTTCGACAAAGTGGCAAAATCCGCGACACCTCCAGATCGTCTTTCGTCCCTCGGCACGCCAGCGCGAGGCGGATTACCACGCCGGCTGTACGCCAGCGACGCGTTTTGGTGAGAGTGCTGCTTGCTGCAATACAAGGCCATCACATCGAAAGTGGGCAGGATATTGCTCAATCCTCATCCGGAGGTTGCATGTTTAGGCAACGGCTTACTCTGTTCCGGTTGCTCGGGTTCGATGTGCGCGTGGACGCCAGTTGGTTGATTCTTGCTGCGCTGATCACGTGGTCGCTCGCAGTGGGCTATTTCCCTCACGTATACCCCGACCTGCCTCAGAGCGACTTCTGGTGGATGGGGATAGCGGGCGCCATAGGACTCTTCGCTTCCATTGTGTTTCACGAGCTGTCTCACTCGCTGGTGGCGCGGCGTTTCGGCATCCCGATAACGGGCATCACACTGTTCATTTTTGGCGGACTCGCGGAAATGGACGAGGAGCCAGCGAGCCCGAAAGCGGAGCTGATGATGGCGCTTGCCGGGCCGTTCGCCAGCGTTATTCTGGGCGGTTTCCTCTACTCGCTCGCGCGGGCCACCGGCGACAGTTGGCCGGTACCGCTCACAGCCGTCCTGGCGTACTTGGGCTGGATCAATCTGGTGCTGGCCGTCTTCAACCTGATTCCCGCTTTCCCGCTCGACGGTGGACGCGTGTTGCGCGCGATCGTGTGGCGCTGGAAAGCCGATCTTAGGAGCGCGACGCGAATTGCTGCATTCGCCGGTGAAATGTTCGCACTGTTGCTGATGGCGGTTGCCGTCATCCAATTGTTCTTCGGAAATCTGATCGGAGCTATCTGGCTGTTCCTGATCGGAATGTTTCTGAGTGGGGCGTCGCGAGCCTCTTATGAGCAAGTCGTCCTGCGGACAACGTTGCAGGGAGAACCCGTCCGGCGCTTCATGAACACCGCGCCTATAGCAGTGGCGCCTGCCATCACTATCCAGGAATTCGTGGACCAGTACGTTTACCAATACCATCACAAGATGTTCCCCGTTGTGCTCGCTTCCCGATGGCTTATGGGCTATGTCACAACGGCTGAGGTGAAGAGTGTGCCGCGTGAACAATGGAATGAGCGAATTGTGCGAGACATCTTTCGACCTGTGAGCGCCGAGAACACAGTGGGAACGGAAACGGATGCGGTTACCGCCATGACTCTGATGAGCCGAGGCGGCAACACCAGGCTGATGGTGGTTGAAGGCGATCGTCTCGTAGGCATCGTGACGCTTCGGGATCTTCTGGATTTCTTAACGACAAAACTGGATCTGGAGGGCGGCAGAAGCCTCACCTCGCGTGAACTCGAGCCGGTGGGACTGCACCTCCCGCGTACCGCAACGAATCACAGGTGAAGAGCGTTAATGAAAACCGGTTGGCTCAGCGGACACCCCAAACGGCTACGCCACCCCACTTGCGACTGCCCTCACGTACAGACACCATTGAGTCGCGCGCTGCTTGACAGAGAAGCGCCGGACGCCAGTGGGTATGCCGTCAGGTTTCGACAATGGTCACACTGAATTCCTCTCTTATTGCCAAGTCGTGTTTGGCCGAGGGCAACTTGGACTTTGGATTCGCCGTACCTCGCGGCGCCAATTACAAGCGAGTGCGGGCGCTTCCCGGCTTCTGACTACCTCGTCGGATGACAGACCGAAGGCTTCGAAGCGATACCGCGGATCACACGCTTCCTCTTCAATCAACCTGATACGAAGACGTTAGACGGAGGCGAGTTGTTGAGCCTGTTCCGGCATTCGAACAACTGCCCGGACGCTCCCAGTCGTTTATATACCTTGACGCGCATATGCTCTGTGGAGTATATCAAGAGGGTGGAATCTGTGTTCGAATCATTGCGGAGCCGACCCGCCGGGCGCCTAAGGGCCCGAAGCATTGAAATGTAAGGAGGAAGACCCCCATGGAATCGACCCTGCATAAGCCGGCCTTCGTCGGCGGCAAAATCACACCCAAAGCCGAGATCATCGTCTATTGGTTCGTCACCGCGCTCTTCTGCCTGCAGATGAGCTTCACCGCCTACGCGCAACTGCGGCTGCCGCAGGTGGCGGAGGCGTTCACCCACCTCGGCTTCCCCGACTACTTCCGGGTGGAGCTTTCGTTGGCCAAACTCCTGGGCGTGCTGCTGCTGCTTGCGCCGGTGCCGGCGCGGCTCAAGGAGTGGGCCTATGCCGGCTTCGCCATCGACCTTGCCTCGGCACTCATCGCCCACCTCTCTGTAGGCGATGGCCCGGAGGCTTGGGGCTGGGCGGCGGGCACCGGCGTCCTCTGGGGACTCTCGTACTTCTTCTGGCGGCGCCTGCAGCCTGACCGCAGCTAAAATACGTGCGAGAGTGGAGCTGTATATGAAAGAGCCCGTCCCGGTGGAGTCTGCCTCTGCATTGATCGACGAGAGGATCAAGGAACTTGGGGACTGGCGCGGGAAGACGCTCGCGAAAGTGCGCGAAATCATACACGAGGCAGACCCTGAGATCGTCGAAGAGTGGAAGTGGATGGGAACTCCCGTCTGGTCCCACGGCGGAATCGTCTGCACGGGAGAGACGTACAAGAACGTCGTCAAAATGACCTTCGCTAAGGGAGCCGCGTTGAGGGACCCTTCCGGTCTATTCAACTCCAGCCTCGACGGGAATGTGAGGCGCGCGATCGACATCCACGAACGCGACAAAGTTGACGAGGCGGCCTTGAAGGATCTCATCCGCGCTGCAGTGGCGCTCAATCTCACGGGCAAGAACAAGCCCAAGCCCCGGCGAGCGAGCAGCAAGCCGGCCGAGTAGGTGCCGATGACGACGGGCACCGTCGAAATGATCA
>DASQVJ010000419.1:0-4267 GCA_035640835.1 Bryobacteraceae bacterium | reverse complement strand
ATCGAGATGAACCCCAACCGCGTTTCGAAAATCGCGCTGCCGGTCGCAGGACGAGTTACCCAGGTACTCGTCGGCTTGGGTGACTTCGTTCAGAAAGGGCAGCCGCTGCTTCGACTAGACAGCCCGGATGCCGGCGCTGCGCAGTCTGCATACCGGCAGGCGCAAGCCGGCATTGCGCAAAGCAAGGCCATGCTGGCCAAGGCGGAAGCGGATCTGGCTCGTGCAAATGACCTCTTCGCAAACCGGGCGATCGCAGGCAAAGAGGTGATCGCCAGCCAAACCGTCGTCACCCAATCTCACGCTCAACTGGATCAGGCTGTTGCCGCTCTAGAGGACGCACGTCAACGGCTCGAGGTCCTCGGACTGCGACCGGGTTCCTTTCAACAGCCCATCGTCGTCCCGGCGACGGTCTCAGGCAAGGTGATCGAAATCGCCGTGGTCCCCGGCGAGTATCGTACGGACACAAGTGCTGCCGTGATGACAATCGCGGACCTGAGCACGGTCTGGGCCGCCGCCGATGTTCCCGAGGCAGATATTCGATACGTGTCTGCCGGTGATCAGGTGGCAATCCACTTTGGGGCGTATCCGAATGAGACGTTCAGGGCCCGGGTAATGAAGGTCGCCGATCTGTTGGATCCCCAAACCCGGACAATCAAAGTTCTCGCCGAGTTGCCTAACCCACACGGACGCTTTCACCCGGACATGTTCGTCCAGATGCGCCAGAGCCGTGGCAGTGAGTCACTGCCTGTCGTGCCCCGTGGAGCCGTTCTCGAAACCCAAGGAAAGACGACGGTGTATGTTGAGCGGGCCAGAGGAGAGTTTTACGAAGTTCCCGTCACGATTGCGCGGGAAGAAGGCGATCGTATCGCCCTACGCTCTGGTGTCAAGGCAGGAGACCAGGTAGTCGTTCAAGGCACTGTGTTGCTCAAGGGCTACTGAGGAGAGCGGCGCTTGATACCTCGACTCCTCAGCTTTGCGCTTGAACAACGTTTCATCACACTCACATTGACCTTGCTGCTTGTCGGACTTGGACTTTATTCATTCGGGCAGCTTCAGATCGAGGCCTACCCTGACATCTCGGATACTCAGGTCACCGTCATCACAACTCTTCCCGGACAGGCATCCGAGGACATGGAGCACCAGGTCACAATCCCGATCGAAAGGGCCTTAACCAACGCTCCTGGAGTCGTGGCACGGCGGTCGCGAACCATCTACGGGCTGTCTGTTATCGACCTGACCTTTGCGTACGGAACGAACGACTACTTTGCGCGCCAGGTCACCCTCGAACGACTACGCGACGCGGCTTTGCCTGCGGGCGTGACGCCGGATCTCGCTCCTCTTTCCACGCCGATCGGCGAGTTGTACCGGTACACGCTCGAAGGCAAAGGATTCTCGGATATGCAACTCCGGGAACTCCAGGACTGGGTAATCTTCCCGCGCATGTTGCAGGTTCCCGGCGTTGCGGACGTTACTCCGTTCGGAGGTCTCGTCAAGCAGTATCAGATCGTGGTCGACCCGGCTTTGCTGGAGAAGTACAACTTAACAATTGCCGCAGTCATCAATGCAGTTCAGGCCAATAACCGGAACGCGGGTGGAGCAGTGCTCGACAACGGACAACGCTCGCTCGTGGTTCGCGGGGTAGGACGTATCAGCACCATCTCCGATATCCAGAACATTGTTCTCGTCGCCTCTGACGGCGTGCCTGTGCTGGTCAAAGACATAGGCACTGTTCAAATCGGACCAGCCCTGCAGACCGGCATTTTTGGTGTGAACTACCGAACCGGCGGAGTTGAGGGAATTGTCCTGCTGCGCCGTGGCGAGAATCCCAGTGAGGTTCTCAAAGGCGTAAGGGACGCGGTAGATGATCTCAATCGCAGCCGCTTGCCTGCTGGAGTGCAAATCGTTCCGATCTACGATCGCACGGATCTCGTCAATAGCACGCTCCGAACGGTATCGCGGACGCTGATGGAAGGCTTCCTCATCGTCACGCTGGTGCTTTGGTTTTTCCTGGGGAGTCCGAGGGCGGCGCTGCTGACTGCACTCACGGTCCCGCTGTCGCTCCTGTTTGCATTTATCGTGATGCACTTGATCGGCATTCCCGCAAACTTACTCAGTCTGGGAGCCCTCGACTTCGGCATCATTGTGGATGGCACGCTCGTGATGGTGGAGCATATCGTGCGCAAACTATCGCAGCGGACACCGCAAACAAACGAGTCCGTAATCGACGTGATTCGCTCCGCTGCTCTCGACGTCGAGCAGCCGATCTTCTTCTCGCTGATGATCCTGATGGCAGCGTACCTACCGCTGTTCACACTGGAGCGGGTGGAACGAAGACTCTTCACGCCGATGGCCTACACGGTTTGCGCAGCGCTTTTCGGAGCCATGTTGATTGCTCTCACCCTTGTGCCTGTGATGGCAACTTACTTCTTTCGCAAAAAGTCGCCGACATGGGAGAACCCCATTCTCCGTTGGCTCGGAGACCGGTACGAACGAATGCTCCGCTGTCTTCTTCGGTATCCACACGCAGTCGGGGCTAGCGCAGCATCCATTGTTGTTGGCGCCCTTTTCATAGGCTCGCTTCTGGGAAGCGAGTTCCTCCCCACGTTGGATGAAGGCGTGATTTGGATCCGTGCAAACCTTCCGCCCGGTATATCTTTGCGGGAGTCCAGCCGGATCGCGGCGGACATGCGCGAGGTGATTCGGAAGTCTTCCGAAGTTCTCCTCGTCAGCAGTCAGACGGGAAGAAACGATTCCGGTACCGATCCCTTCGGCCCGAATCGCAACGAACTCCTGATCACGCTGAAGCCCTATGATACGTGGCCGCACGGCGTGAACAAGGCAGATCTGGTGGAACGGCTGCGCCAGAAGCTTACGCAGCAGATTCCGGGTGTCGCTCTCAATTTCACCCAACCGATCATCGACACGGTGACCGAGGCGATAACCGGCTCTTCGGCCGACCTCGCCGTCATCATCAGTGGACCGGACCTGGACGTTCTGCGCCAGCTTGGGGCTGAAACGCTGGCCTTGATCCGAGGCGTGCCGGGATCCACTGACACATCGATTGAGCAGGAGGCGGATCAGCCTGGGCTGCGAATCCGGGTTGACAGGGCGAAGATCGCCCGATATGGCCTTAATGTCGAGGACCTCACCCCCATGATTGAGTCGGCGATTGGGGGAAGCGCGATTGCCACGCTCTTTGAAGACGAGCGCCAGTTCGATATAACTGCCAGATATCGCCCGGAGGCACGGAATGATGTAACGGACCTTGCCTCCATTTTGGTTCACGCCAAGGATGGCAGTCGCGTTCCGCTCGGCCAGCTCGCCGAGATCCAGATCGTCACAGGGCCAAGTATCATTGCTCGCCGCGAGAACCAACGCGAGCTCACTGTCCGCACGAACATCCGGGGCCGAGACCAGGGAGGATTCGTGTCCGATGCACAGAAACGATTCAGCCGTGAACTGAAGCTCCCTCCAGGCTACAGTGTGACCTGGGGCGGCCAGTTTGAGAATCTGGACCGGGCCAGGCGCAGGCTCTATATCATCTTGCCGGTGACGATAGGAATCATATTCGCCCTGTTGTTCTTCGCCTTCGGATCCACGCCGCACGCGCTATTGGTTCTCGCGAATGTGCCGTTCTCAGTAGTTGGAGGCATCCTGCTGCTGTGGTTTCGTGGGATGCACCTCAGCGTGAGCGCTGCCGTGGGTTTCATAAGCCTCTTCGGAGTCGCTGTCATGAGCGGCGTGCTGTACATATCCGAGATCAATCGACGCCGCACAGAAGACCATGTCACGCTCGAGGACGCCGTAGTTCTCGGCGCCAAGAGCCAATTGCGGCCCAGGTTGATTCTGATTCTTGTAGCGCTTCTGGGTATGGTTCCGGCCGCAACCGCCGTCGGCATCGGGTCCGATGTGCAGCGGCCGCTTGCCACAGTCGTCGTTGGTGGCCTGACCTCAACATTGCTGTTGACGTTATTGGCGCTGCCCACGCTTTACTATGTTGTCGAACGGAGGAAGGCTCCTCCTTTGCAATAGCGCCTGCGAGTCCGACGATCACTCGTTCCTGAGCGCAATTGGGTGTTGCTCCCATGGCAGCTCGGATACCCATTTCACGGGTCCGCTGGCTAACGTTGTAGGCGACTACACTGTAGATCGCTAAGTCAACAGAATCTCTCGCAAAGGCGCGGAGACCGCAAAGGAACCTCTTCAGAACCCAGCCGAGGCCTGCTTTGGACCGCCGCATGTGATCGGCAAGCGTCTGTTGGTTTGA
>DASQVJ010000418.1:0-8643 GCA_035640835.1 Bryobacteraceae bacterium | reverse complement strand
ATCTTTGCTCCGAATGGTGCGGCCGAGGCTCTGGTGCAAGCCAAGCAGCAGGGGAAAGTTCGCTTTGTCGGGTTCACGGGACATAAAGACCCTTCCATTCACTTGAAGATGCTTTCGTATAACTTCCCGTTCGACACGGTGCAGATGCCTCTCAACTGCCTGGATGCGACATTCCGCAGCTTCGAATCGCAAGTGCTGCCGGAGGTACACCGCCGAGGTATCGCGGCGTTGGGCATGAAGAGCCTGGGAGGCAGCGGCGAACTGGTGCGCGAGGGCGCAGTGGTGGTTACGTTAGGGCTCCGGTATGCCATGAGCCTGCCGGTTGCCGTCACGATCAGCGGCATCGATTCTCTCGAAGTTTTGGATCAGAATCTTCAAGTCGCCTGTGGTTTCAAGCCCTTCACCGATTCTGAGATGCAGGCGCTGCGTGAAGCGTGCCGGGACGAAGCCTCAGACGGTCACCTGGAGCTGTTCAAGACGACGAAGAAATATGACGGAGACCTGGGACGCCAACAGCATGGGTTTCCGAGTGCTAAAGAACTACCGGTGTGATTACGCACCGCCGAAACAATATGCCTCAACTAGAAACTACAGTATCCCCAGGCTTGTGGGAGCGACTGCAAGCGGATTTGCGCCGCACCCGGCAGCCGTTGTCCTATATCGTCAACCGGGCTCTCGCCGGTTACTTTGAAGCTGCTCATCACACGCTTTATCAGATCTCAACGGCCACGGCGCTTGTCGAAGGGATTTATCAAGGCGCAGTGCGGGTCGGCAATCTACGGGAGCACGGCGATCTTGGACTGGGCACGTTTGAAGACCTCGATGGCGAAATGATGATTGTCGACGGACGTTGCTTTCAGGCTCGGTCCGATGGTTCGGTACGGGAGGTGGATGATGATGTGCTCACACCATTCGCCGTGGTCACGCGCTTCTCGCCTGAAAAGCAGATCGTGCTGGACCAGTGTGACGACATGGGCCGTCTCAATTCTGCCTTCGACAGTCTTCGAGACTCGGATAACGTGTTCTATGCGCTGAAGGTGGACGGAACGTTCGAATACGTGCACACGCGAGTGATGTGCCGAACGCAAGAGGGCGTGCCCCTCGTGAAGGCGGCTGCCGTTCAGCCCGAGTTCGAGTTCCACGATGTCTCGGGAACGCTCGTCGGGTTCTGGACACCCGAGTACGCGCGCACCTTGAATGTGCCTGGATATCATCTGCACTTCCTGTCAGATGACCACTCGCGTGGCGGTCATGTTCTGCAATTGAGAGGCGCGAAGTTGTGCCTGCAAATTCAGCGTGAAGGCAACTACCATGTCGCCCTGCCGGAGACAGAGGATTTTCTCAAGGCGGACCTGCGCCGAGACCCAGCCGCGGATCTCGCAAAAGCGGAGGGAGAACAGAAATGAATACACCAGTGCTTACCTCAGCTGCACCACACACCGTTGCCGATGATTTGATCGCAACACAAACCGGTGCCGATCTGTTGGTCAGGAGTCTCGAGGCTCAGGGTGTCGAGTACGTTTTCGGAATACCTGGCGCAAAGATCGACAAGGTCTTTGACAGGCTTGTGGACTCGAAGATCAAAACGGTGGTGTGCCGGCATGAACAGAACGCCGCGTTTATCGCCGGAGGCATTGGTCGCATGACCGGAAGAGCTGGAGTAGCGCTCGTTACTTCCGGACCGGGTTGTTCGAACCTGGTGACGGGCTTGGCGACCGCGAACTCCGAAGGCGATCCCATCGTGGCAATCGGAGGTGCGGTTCCGCTTGCCGATCGCCTGAAGCAGATCCATCAGAGCATGGATACAGTGAGCCTGTTTCGCCCGATCACGAAATTCAGTGTCGAGGTAGACTCACCGGAATCCGTTTCGGAGGTGATCGCGAACGCGTTTCGCGCGGCGGAGTCGGGGCGTCCCGGAGCAGCTTTCGTGAGCGTGCCGAAGGACGTTATGACTGGACCGGCAGACGGCGAGGTTCTGACGCCGGCGAAGCCCGAAATGCTCGGCCCCGCCGATTCCGATGCGATCGCGTCTGCAGCACGCCTGATCAACAGCGCCAAACGACCTGTGTTGCTGCTTGGCCTGCTCGCCAGCGAGACGTATACAGCGGACGCAATACGCGTGCTACTGGCCAAATCCAGCATCCCGGTTGTCTGTACCTATCAGGGAGCGGGAGTTGTACCGCGTGAGCTGTTTGATCACTTCGGAGGTCGCGTGGGGCTTTTCCACACTCAACCAGCGGACAAACTTCTCGACTCGGCAGATCTTGTCATCGCTGTAGGATACGACCCGATCGAGTATGAGCCAGGTCTTTGGAATCGCGGGACGAAGCGTCCCATCGTGCACATCGATGTGACGCGTGCGGATATCGACAAAGACTACCGGCCTCGGATCGAACTGACCGGGGACATCGCGGCGACCATTCAAGCCCTCAGCAGACTGCTCGAGCTCCAAACGTTTCCGGCACATTCCGATCTTCTCGCTGAAGTCGCTCGCGACCATATGCAGTTCAACGAGCGTGCCGCTGCTCTGAACGGTGTTCCGGTTCACCCGATGCGTCTTGTGAAGGAGCTCCAGGGTCTACTGCGGCCTGACATGACGCTGTGCCTGGACATGGGGTCGTTTCACATTTGGCTCGCTCGATATCTGTACAGCTTTCGTGCCCGGCAGATCCTGATGACGAACGGACAACAAACGCTCGGTGTTGGCTTGCCTTGGGCGATTGCGGCTTGCCTGGTTCGTCCGAACGAGAAGGTTCTTTCGATATCAGGAGATGGCGGCTTCCTCTTTTCGGCAATGGAACTCGAGACGGCGGTCCGGCTGAAGTGCAACCTCGTTCACCTTGTCTGGATAGACGGTGCTTATGACATGGTCGGCTTTCAGGAAGTCGCGAAGTATGGGCGCACATCCGGCATAGACTTTGGTCCTGTCGATGTAGTCCGATTTGCCGAAGCGTTCGGCGCGAAAGGCATGATGATCGAAGCGCCGGATCAGATCACGCCGACCATCAGGAAGGCTCTCGATATGCAGGGTCCCGTGATTATCGGAGTGCCGGTGGACTACAGCGACAACCCCAAGTTGATGAAGATGGTTCAGCCGAATGCGTTGAACTAGGTCAGCTCGCGTAACCGCCCAGTCTTCTTTAAACACGGTCAAATCCGCGGCAGGCGTGTGTGGTTTTGAGAATTGAAGAGGTCCTGTTCGCGGCCATTTCGCAAGTAAACCTACAGCACCAGGGCTGGCCTGAGAGTTGCTACTTAGCCAAATGGGGTAATGCGCGCGAAACGAAGTCGCTATCCCCAAAGGAGACAAATAGCGTGAAGACTCTTGGATTACTTACAACATTGCTAGTCTCATTCGCGTCCCCACAGGTATTTGCGGGGCAGGGTCGAATGTTCATCCCGGCCGGAACCAACATCCTGGTTCGGGCGGATGAAACGATCGACTCCAAGAGGGCGGATGAAGGCCGCATCTATCCCGGTACGATCGATCAAGATGTTCTCGATCAACATGGCCGCGTCGCCGTGCGAAGAGGTGCTCGTGCGGAATTGATGGTCCGGAGAGTGGAGTCGGGTAAGGATTTAGTCCTCGACCTGCAATCGATTCAAATTAACGGCCGTCGTTACTTTGTCAATGCCGACGACTTCGAAACAATGCAGAAGCGCAAAGGTGTCGGCAAAAACAAACGCACGGCGGAGATGGTGGGCGGGGGAACGATCTTCGGAACAATTCTCGGCGCCATTGCCGGAGGCGGCGCAGGAGCCGCGATCGGTGCGGTATCGGGAGCAGCAGGCGGCGGACTTCTGCAAACGTTCACTCGCGGGAAGCACGTGAGGGTTCCTGCCGAAGCTGTACTGACATTCCGGCTCGAGAGACCGCTCTTTCTGTATCCGGTGCAGTAGAGGTAGAGCGGCGAGCGTTCACCGTTCGCTCGCCGCTCTGACTGACTGATGTGCAGATTGCGTGGCACACAGCCTCGGGCTGGCACACGAGGTGCTGTGTCGCAGTCGACGCGTCAGGCAGCCCGGGGGGCGGGTTCCGATAGAGTGGCGAGATCCGCCTGGCTTTTTAGAGTGTCAACAAATGCGTCGCGGCGGGTGTAATTTAGCAGGCGCCCCGTGTCGATGCTGATGGCCGCCGGTTGGGCGGTCTGGCTGCGATAAACCTTGTCGTAAAGCTTGAGACGTACCAGTTCCAAGTCCTCACGCTTTTCCTCGTCGGCTTCTGCCCATTGCTTCGCGGCGATTGCGCGCATCAATGAAATGGCCTCGTCAACGGTGAATTGTACGTGTACGGTGAACATCTGACTTACCCCTTCTTGTTCAGTTCGTCGCAGCCCGGTGGCTTCTATTACGCTTTGATCAGCCACCGTTCGGACCGACGCCTTTCTAACTGCACATGGCGTGCCAAGACGGGAAACGACGCACTGCTGGTCGGTTATGAGCGCCGTGGAAGGAATTCGGGAGGAGAGACAACGGGTTCGGCACTGAATACGTCCAGCACACGGATCAAACCGATGGCAGGCTCCGTCTTTTGACGAGTCTGGTGGCGGGTTAGAGCACGTGTGCTGGGTCTGAAGCTCAAACTGGCTCTTAGGGACGAGCCAGGCTGAACTGTGGCTAGCCTTTCGACATGTTCGGAGGAAAGTGGTGGAACATCTTGGCCGCTTCCTTGTCGAGTTTCTTTATGTTTTTGTCGGACTTATCAGAGAGGGTTTCGCTGGAGACTCCTCGCCAAATCAGCTTCTTGTCCTTTCCATCGAAGATATCGACGACGAGAGTTCCGACCTTATACGTTTCGGTTGTAGTGGTTGCCATTCCGAAGTTTCCTCCCCAACGCCAGCCGCCACCGAATCCGTTATAGAACGTATCGAGTGTTTGCTGCGTTTTGGTCGTCTCGATGGCGAAAACCACGGCATCTCCACCGGATGGCACCAGCGTCCAGCCCTTTGCGGCTAGCGCGCTGTTGACTGCAGACTTAATACGGTCGACCCAGAGAGGGTCTTGCGTTTGGACGTTCCCCCAGGAATAGGTCTTGTATTGGCTGAAGTCGACACTCCGATCGTAGTCGGTCTTGGTTTGCTGCGCGAATGCCGTACCGGCCAGAAGCAGCATGAGTCCGAGTGATAGTGTTGTTCGTCTCTGAACCTTCATAATCCTCCTTCTGCATTGAGAACAAGCGAGCTCCGGTTGCGACCCGGTGGGCCGTTCCGTAGTCGCACCGATGCTGTTCGCTTGAGCTCGTATACAAACCGTGAAATGCAGCTTTGGGGCCATCTTCATTCGGCTGCCAGGCATACGCGTAAACGATTCATTTTCAGTGGTGGTGTTACATATTGCGACTCTTGGCGACTCTGCGCTGATGATTTCGGCAATCCTTTGCCGCCCAATCAATTAGCGCGACGAGCGGCGCCGGAAGCCGGTGTTGCCGAGGATGATCGAACGTCATGGCTTGTTGGCAAATCTGAAACGTCCCAGCCTCCGCCTAAGCTGACGACGAGAGCGACGCTGGCGAGGTACCTTCGTGTAAGCAGGTCCACCTGCGTGCGCTGGGCCGTGAGCAGGGTGGTCTGGGCCGTAATGACGGTCAGGTAATCGACCGTTCCGGCTTTGTACTGGGAAGTGGAGATCGCGAGCTCGCGTTCCGAGGCGTAGACAAACCGAGCTGCTGCCTCCGACTCCTGCGCGAGTATGCGTTCGCTCGCGAGGGCATCCTCGACCTGTTGAAAGGCCGTGAGAACGGTCTGGCGATAGGCGGCGACGGTTGCATCGTAAGCAGCTTCAAACTGCCTAAGCTGAGCGCGCCGCCTACCTCCGTCATACACGATTTCGCTGACCGTCGGGCCGACAGCAAAGAATTTGCTCGGCCAAGTAAGCCACGTATTGATGAGCGATGACTGGAAACCGGCTGTACCGTTGAACATGACAGTAGGAAAGTACGCAGCCTTTGCAATGCCGATTTGCTCGTTAGCCGCCGCTACCAGGCGCTCGCCGGCGGCAATGTCAGGCCGCCGCTCCAGTAAGACTGAAGGCACGGTGACCGGAACGGGCGGAGGTGCGCACTTGAGCAGCATCGCGGTGACATTCACTTTGGCAGGAGGCTTACCGGCTAGCACGGCAATAGCATGTTCGAATTGAGCGCGTGCAACACCGAGATCGATCAACTGGGTCCGGGCGGACTCCAGCTGTGACTCTGCTAGTGCAACGTCCAGATCCGACGCGACGCCGGCAGCGAAACGGTCCCGTGTGAGTTGCAAAAACTGCTCGAAAGCCTGCACCGTCCTTTGGAGCAGATAGATATCGCCGTCTACGCCATGTAGGGAAAAGTAGGCCTGAGCGAGTTCGGATTGAAAAAGCAGCGTTGCATTCGCGAGGTCCGCTGCCGAGGCCTGCGCCTGTGCAGTTGCGGATCTCACACCGCGCCGGATGCTGCCCCAAACATCAGCCTGCCAGGACACGCTCGCGGGCCAAGTGTAAAGGGAGCGATATCCCCCTCCAGATTGCCCGCCAATATTGGTGAATCCGCCAGGGCTCAGCGACCGAGTCGCGGCAGGGCTTGTGGTCAGGGTTGGAAAATAAAACGAGCGCGCTATGCGAACCGCGTCCTTCGCCTCCCGGTACGCTGCCTCGGCGGCGAGCACATTCTGATTGGAGAGAGCGATCTGCTCGACGAGCGCATTCAACACCGGATCGTTGTACATCTCCCACCACTTGCCCTTGATCTCGTCGTCGTTCGGGGCGGCGTGTTTCCAGCCATCCGGCAGCGGTTCCTTGAATGTTGGAGTTAAGGGCGCATTGGGCTTCTTATATTTAGGCCCTACCGCGCACGCGCCTGTGAACAGGATTGCGGCAACGGCGAGCACTGCGAGTGCTGAGTGGGGGCGTTTCATGCTTCCTCAGACGGGATGGGGTTTCTTGATGAGCGTTTCCAGACACGTATCCACCACTGCTGCCAACGGTCGAAATAGAGGTACACGACTGGCGTGGTGTAAAGCGTCAGGATCTGGCTGACGATCAGGCCGCCAATGATGGTGATCCCGAGAGGGCGGCGAAGTTCGGACCCGGTTCCTGTGCCGACAGCCAGTGGCACGGCTCCCAGCAGAGCCGCCATTGTCGTCATCAAGATTGGGCGAAACCGAAGAACAGACGCCTCGAAGATCGAGTCGCGAGCGTTCTTACCTTCGTTGCGTTCCGCTGCAATCGCAAAGTCGATCATCATAATGGCGTTTTTCTTCACGATGCCGATCAGCAGAATGATTCCGACCATGGAGATGATGCTCAACTCCGTACGCGTGAGAATGAGCGCAAGCAAGGCGCCAACGCCGGCCGATGGGAGTGTCGAGAGAATCGTGATCGGGTGGATCAGGCTTTCGTAGAGGATTCCGAGTACGAGGTACACGGCGATGAGAGCAGCGACAATCAGAACCGGCTCGTTTGCGAGTGATTGCTGAAAGGCCTGTGCCGTTCCCGCGAACATCGTCTGGATGGTGGGCGGAAGTCCCACCTCGTTTGAAACTCTCGTGATTTCGTCCACTGCGTCGCCCAGCGCCACGCCAGGTTTCAAGTTGAAGGAAACGGTGACTGAGGGAAAGAGACCCTGGTGGTTAATCGCCAGCGGAGCATTTCCGGGGGCGTGGTGCGCGATTGCTGAGAGCGGCACCTCCGATCCGTCCGGAGCCTGGACGTAGAGGGTTCGGAGGGTCTGCGGATCCTGCCAGTATTCAGGCGCGACCTCCATCACCACGTGATACTGATTGAGTGACGTAAACATGGTGGAGACCTGTCTCTGGGCGAACGCATCGCTGAGCGTGGAGTCGAGGAGGTCGGGTGAGATGGCGAAGCGGGCAGCGGTCTGACGGTCGTACTCAATGTAAGTCTGAAGTCCGCGATTCTGCTGATCGCTGTTGACGTCGGCGATTACCGGAACGGTGCGCAGCCGTGCAAACATCCGCGGCGCATATGTGTTCAGATCCTGGAGGTTTTCCCCGCGCATGGTGAACTGATATTGCGCGGCGCTGGCTCGACCACCGACCCTTACGTCCTGTAACGCCTGCAGGTATACCGAAGCGCCAGGCACTCGGGCCAGCTTCGGGCGCAGACGGGCGATCACCAGATCCGCGCTGATGTTTCGTTCGCCAAGCGGCTTGAGCGATATGAACATTCGGGCACTATTCGTCATTCCGACTGAACTTCCGGCGAAGCCGTTTGCCGTGGACACGGCGGGGTCGGCGGCAACGATACTCACTACTTGACGGAGTCTTCGGTCGAGTGCCTGAAACGAAGTGTCCTGGTCCGCCAAAATCTGCCCCATCACGCGGCCAGTGTCCTGCTGTGGAAAGAAGCCCTTGGGGACTCGAATAAACAGGTACACGTTGAGCGCGGTGGTGCAGAGTAGAACGAGCAATGTCGGCAGCGGATGGCGGAGAACCACCGACAACGTCCGGCCATACATATTGATGACTGCGTTGAAGGCGTTCTCAGTGGCTGTGTAGAGGCGGCCATGACTCTGGTGTGCTTTCAGCAGATACGCACACATCATCGGTGTCGCAGTCAGGGAGATCACCATGGAGACGAGAATGGCGACGGACATCGTGACGGCGAACTCACGTAACAGACGGCCTACGATCCCACCCATCAGCAAGAGCG
>DASQVJ010000417.1:0-3440 GCA_035640835.1 Bryobacteraceae bacterium | reverse complement strand
GACCGGACCGGCAACAACCGAGCCGACGGAGGAGGCACCGCCTACCTTCGCGGAAATCAGGTCAGCAGCATCAACCTTTCAGGCCGCGACCAGCGAGGAGGCAATTTCAACCTCAACTTCAACGCCCGCTAGTGATTAGCCATAGCGAGAAACCGCGCCGGCGCATCACACTGGTATGCGAATTCTCCTGTTCAGCGGCAAGGGAGGTGTAGGGAAAACCTCCCTCGCCGCCGCGACCGGCGTACGCCTTGCAGATCGTGGCCTCCGAACGCTCGTGATGAGCGTCGATCCCGCTCACAGCCTCGCCGATGCTTTCGGGTTCGGAGGCGACCTGTTCCACGGCGACACCAGCGATCCTCGCCCGGTCGCACCGAACCTCGACATCCAGGAAGTCAACATACAGCGCGAGATCAAGCGCCACTGGCGACAGATCGCCGGCTATCTCACGGGACTCTTCCGCAGCACAGGCCTGAGCGGAATCGAAGCGGATGAGCTCGCGATCCTGCCCGGCATGGAAGAGCTCAGCGCCATGATGTACGTCAACCAATGGCGCCGGGAAACCCGCTACGACGTGATGATTCTCGATTGCGCACCCACCGCCGAGTCGCTTCGTTTCATCAGCCTCCCGACTACGCTCGACTGGTACATGAAGCACATCTTCCCATTGCAGCGGAACGTGATGAAGGCAGTCCGGCCAGTCGCGAATCGCTTGGCCCCGTTCGAACTTCCGTCCGACAGCTATTTCGCCAATATGCTCGACCTGTTCCAGAAGCTCGAGGGCATTGACGACGTTTTAGAGGATCCGAACACCACCAGCGTGCGGCTCGTCACGAATGCCGAAACGATGGTGATGCGCGAAACCCAGCGAGCCTTCGTCTACTTCTCGCTTTACGGCCTGACGGTCGACGGCATCTATGTCAACCGCGTCCTGCCGCCCGAGGTCACGAACAGCTACTTCGGCGAGTGGCGCGCGTCGCAGCAGAAGACGATCTCCGACATGGAGGCCTACTTCGCGCCCGTACCTCTGCGGCAGATCCCGATGTTCACCCATGAGGTCGTCGGCATCGATCGGCTTCGAGAGGTTGCCTCTGTACTCTATCGAGAGGGCGAGGACCCTGCGGCCGTGACGCGTACAGAGCGTCCCTACAGCTTCGAGAAATGCGACCGCGGGTACGAAGTGCACCTGCAACTGCCGTTCGCAGCAAAAGGCGAAGTTGGAGTATTCAAAAAAGGCGACGAACTCGTGGTGGAAGTCGGCACCATCCGCCGTCACATCGGACTTCCCACTACGATGGCGAACCTCGTGCCGTCGAAAGCACGACTCGCCGACCGTATGCTAGTGGTAGAGATGAAGGAGGCAGTGTGACCGAACAATCAAAAACGTACTGCGCCTATGGCCAGTTCAGTGAAGATCTGCGCCGTATCGGAAACGATCTGTGTCAGATGTTGCGGAACCTGGGACCGTCCGACGCGGCTAATTCGCATTTCCGGCAATCCCGAGTCGAGTTTCTGAAGGGAATTCGACAGATCATCGATGATCGGATTGAGAGGGTCTCAAGGGGTCCTGCGCCCGGCACCACGGGAACGCAGGGAGCGCACGTACCGGTCGACTAAATATGCCTGAACTCAGCGAAGGAACGAAGGCTCCGGAGATCGTCTGCCAGACCGATACTGGCGACACGTTCAAGCTCTCAGAGCGAAACGGCAAGACCGTAGTTCTCTACTTCTATCCGAAAGCCGATACACCGGGCTGCACCACGGAAGCCAAAGAATTCCGCGATGCACAGGCCCAGTTCGCCGGCAAAGATGCGGAGATCATCGGCGTGTCTCCCGATACCGCAGCTGCTCAAACCAAGTTCAAGAACAAGTACGATCTGAATTTCACACTGCTGTGCGACACCGATCACAAAATAGCCGAAGACTATGGCGTCTGGGTGGAGAAGAGCATGTACGGGAAGAAGTACATGGGCGTCGAGCGCACAACCTTCGTCATCGGCCCCGACGGCAACATCCAGAACATCTTCCGCAAAGTGAAACCGGCCGGTCACGCCGAGCAGGTTTTCTGCGCTCTGGCTTAACTTCGATGCGGGGCTCATCGATCTTCCATGGGCCCCACAAACTGATTCTTCTCCTCGCCTTCTTCGCTCCAATATTCGCAGCCGAGCCGACGCTGACCCTCAAACAAGGCGAGGTCCTGCGCATACCCAGCGATGGCGCGACAGCCGAGTTCCTCGGCAACAAGTTCCCGATCTTCGATAAGCTCGCCCTGGTTCCGGCCGCTGTCACGCAGCAGCCCGGGACGTATCCTCTTGTCATCCGGGACCGATCCGGCAAGGTGCTGCAAGAGACGAAGATTACGGTGCTCGACGGCGAATACCCACGGCAGAACATAAGAGCAACCAAGCAAATGCAGTCGCTCACTCCCATGCCCGGCGAGCGAGAAGCCGTCGATGCATTGAAGCGTGCCGAGTCTCCGAAGCGCTACTGGTCAGAACTCTTCCAGCCACCCACGGCCGATTGCCGCAACTCGCCCTTTGGCGTGAAGCGTTTTCACAACGGAGTGTTCAGCGGACGCTTTCACGGCGGCGTCGATCTTCGCTCCCCGCAGGGCCGACCCGTCTACGCAGCCGCCGGCGGCATTGTCAGAATCTCGAACATGTTCCGCTTGCATGGCGGCACCATCGGTATCGACCATGGACAAGGCGTCACCTCGCTCTACCTGCATCTTTCAAAGGTCGTCGCACCTATCGGAAGCGTCGTGAAGACAGGCGATCTGGTGGGATATGTCGGTTCAACAGGATTCGCCACAGGCCCGCATCTGCACTGGGCTCTCAACGTCCACGGCGTCGCAGTCCAGCCCGAACAGTGGACCGGTCCCCTCAAACGTTGCGTGGCGTCTCCGAATTAATCCGTGTGCAGTCGCGTCCATCGGTGGCCCTTTAAGTCTAGTTGGCCTTCACGTTATAAAACTCGTACCGATACGTCCACCGCTGCTCTTTGCCAGGCTCGACCGCGATATCGACATACGGCTCCGGACAGAACGTCGTTCGAATCGACCAGTAAACAACTTTCGACAGTGGCTTGTCACCCGTGATGCGAACACCAGCACCTGCCTCACGATTCTCAAGCGTTACGTTGTAATCGGAAGCCGTCGAACCAAAGCCCTTGAACTCGCCATAGACACTCTGTCCTTTCTCGAGTTCGCGGTTGTAAACGATCTGTCCCCCTTTCACCGAAGCAGCATCGCCTTGAAACCCGCGCTCCGCTTGCAAGTTGAAGGGGAACTTCACCGAGCTCGCGGGACCCGTCGCTTTGCCGTCGATCACGAAGAAGTTGTGATTGTACTGTGTGGTCTGAATCGGCTTCGAGCCGGTGTTGCGAAGCTTGTGCTCGATCAACAGCACCGGCTTGCCGGGCATGAGCCTCATCGTCTTCTCGTA
>DASQVJ010000416.1:0-6386 GCA_035640835.1 Bryobacteraceae bacterium | reverse complement strand
TAATGAGCCGTCAATTAGCAACTCGGTTTTGCTGACTCCCACGTTGTCCGCTGCTGTTCCTCTGATTGCCACGACGCCCCCCAGCGTTGCCCCCGCCGCTGGATTCGTGATCTGAACCGTCGGCGCCGCCGCGTCGGCACTGATCGATGATGCCGCGAAAACGGCCCTGTAGGCGTTCACGCGTCCCGAACCATAAGTGCTGTCTTTACCGACAGGTCCCAGATCGTCCGCGTTGCTTTGCAGCAGATCAACCAGAACTGGCGCAGTCAGACCAGGGCGTGCAGAGAGGACTAGTGCGGCCACGCCGGCAGCGATCGGGGACGCAAACGACGTACCGTACCATGTCCCGTAGCTACCTCCCATTGCTGTGGAGTAGATGTAATTTCCAGGCGCGCTCAGTACTATCCAGGAACCGTAGCTCGAAAAGCTGGCTAGCAGGTCATTCGTGTCGGTCGCTGCAACACTCACGACGTTTTGACATGCCGCCGGATAAGTAGGCGTTGAGTTGGCATTATTTCCGGCCGCTGCAAAGACGATCGCGCCTTTATTCCACGCATAGTTCACCGCATTTTGAAGTGTGCTGGAGGCACTTGTTCCGGAGACGCTGACGTTTATGATCCGAACACCCCGATCGGCAGCGTAAATAATCGCGTTTGCAATATCGGAATACGTGGCATAATTTGAGGAATTTAGGACCACCAACGGCATTACGGGATTTGCCCACCCCACGCCCGAAATGCCTAAACCGTTGTCCGTGGCGGCGGCAGCCGCACCAGCAACCGCGGTTCCGTGCCCCAGCAGGTCATGAGTGTCGGAGTTGCCGGTCAGGAAATTCCAGCCTGGAATTAGCTTCGCTGCCAGGTCAGGGTGATTGGGTTCCACACCCGAGTCGATAACAGCAATCGGAATAGTAGCAGCACCTTTCGTGATGTCCCATGCTGCCGGAGCCTGAATCATTTGCAGATGCCATTGAGAAGAGGCACTTGGGTCATTAGGCACTGCCGAACCGGTCGCCACGAAGTCGCGCTCTATGAACGAAAACTGTCCTGTTGACTCGAGGCGTTTGGCAACGCTATCTGCGTTTTTTTCTGACACTTTCAGGACCGAGATGCGCAGTTTCTCAATCTGGCGTTCAACTTTGGCGCCATGAGCCTCGACGGTCTTTTTGGCGGCTTCGGCAGAAGTGCCGATTCGATGTTGAACCAGCAGCCTGTCAGGTACATGGTCGTTCTTCGCCGGAGCGCCCGATGCGATCACTGACATAAGCACGACGCCAGTCGTGGAAGCCAGTATGGCTCTTCCGAAAAGCCGGACGGCCTTGAAAAGTGTGCAGTGCAAGAAAATCTCTCCTCACACTGCAATCGGCGATCCGTCGCGGTGACTGTCTAGTGTCAAACACTAATGTCTTCGTAGCGAATGGTGGTAGTGGCCTACACGTTTCAGATTTGGGCTAGGTAGGTCACTTAAGTCCCAGTCAACTGACGTTAACGGCTTATTAACAGCTTCAAATGAGATTCTGATTGCCCCTGGCACGTCAAAGACGTAGACTGCATTTGGGTTGTCGATCAGGTAAACACCTTAGTTCAGCCTACAAAAAATACCGATCATGAGGCAAACATTCGGCAAGCTGGTTCTGAGTGATGGGTGGTTGATGTTGTTGGCTAGGTCACTTAGCTGATCGAAATTAGGTCACTTCGATAGCGGAGGTGCGATGAGGACCAGGGTTTTAGTTTTTTTCTTTACGGTTGCGCTAGCTCAGGTGAGCTACGCTTCATTGATCCCGATCGGGGCCGTTCCTTTGAGCGGTACAGGACTCGGGGCGGTAAACACGGTGTTGACGTTCACATCACCCGCCAACTCTACCAACGAGAGCGGTTGCGTGGCGGCAGGTATCGGTGGAGTTGTGATCACCGGCCCGACGGCCTGTCCAGGGCCCGGACCCAATGGCCTACCCGCCTTTACTGGCGGCGATGAACAGGCACAGAATAACGTATTTTCTGCATCCTCTTTAGGCCTGACAAACTTCGGAAATGTCCAGCTCATATTTAATGCGAGTGAGCCTCAAGCTGCAGCGACTCAAGGCATCGTCCTTGCGAACCTGGCGTTGACGCTATGGAATCCCACAAATGGTCAGATCCTGGGTTCCTTCTCCTTAAATGACACCTTTACGGCTCCTGACGCGTTTCCGGGCACGGGCAATGCCGGTTTCGGCTTCATGCTTGATGGAACTCAGACGAGCAACGCCAACCTTTTACTCGCCGCATTCCCGAACTTGTTCATTGGCGCAGCCGCTACCGCGTCTTCCGCCACCGGAGGGCTCGAGACCATCTTCATTCGCACCGTCAGTGATGGCGGTGGCGGCGGCGGTGTTGGCGGACAGATTCCAGAACCCTCTACGTATCTACTCATTGCCGGCGGTCTCTTCGCCGTTGCCTCTCTCCGACGCAAATTGCGATAGTTCACGGGGCACACGGACGCCGGTTGCGTGTGCCTCTCTTTGCTGGCCTTTGTACTGCATTCCCGCCCTTCGACTGCTTAACTGATTCAGGCCATCAGGCTTCGACTCACCCGGCGATCCCATGGGGACGCAACTCAAACAGGAACCGCTCCTGATCCACGTGGTATTGCGAATGAGTGATGACAACCCCATCCCTGCCGACCACCAGCACCTCCCGAATACCCGGTGTATGGCGGGCAGCAGCCCCGTCCCACTCGACATGCCGAGACCTGAGACCGAATAGTCGACGAGACTCGATGCCGCTGGACTGTCTGTTTCTCAATGGCTCAATTTTAGGGCGTCAGGTCAGGGTTGGTCAGACGCTTAGTGCGCCAGCCGAAGCTGGCAGGAAATAGTTGATGAAAGTTCAACACGGAAAAGATCTAGCAAATCATTCCGACCCCGAGTCATGCGGAGACGCTCGCGAGAGTGCCGCTGAAGCGTTGATAGGGGAAACCGGCAGGTCAGGTATTGAGCCGCGAAATCAGAAATCCGGAACGCCGACGCTGTTAAGCGAAGCGGAAGGCAAAATGAACCAGGGCGTTAATTGCGAGTCCTGGGGCAGTTCCGCGCGGTCGGAGACCCTGCACACGCCGGGAAGTTTCCTGCACAGAAGCTGGGAGATCTCCGCCGTGCCCGGCGAGACGACGTCGGGCGACCCAGGGAAGGCCAAGAGCCGTACGCCTGGGCAACCAACGGTGGAGAAGTCGGATGCGCTTGTATTACCTGGGAAGCCATCGAACAAAGGCCCTCAGCCTACGGAGATGGTGGAGGGAAGGAGCGCAGCCAAAGGGAACGCCGAACAGGACCCCACACCCCGGACACAGAGCCGGAGTAGTCGTGTGTCGATGGGCCTGGAAGGCGTACGTCAGGCAGCGCGCCGGAACCGGCGGCTGCAGTTCACGGCGCTCTTGCATCACATCACGCCGCAGCTACTGATGGACAGCTTCTACGGCCTCCAGAAGAATGCGGCGGCGGGGGTGGATGGAGTGACGTGGCGGGAGTACGAGAAGATTCTCCCTCAGAGGGTAGCCGAGATGCATCGGATGATCCATTCCGGGGCATATCGAGCGACGCCGTCGCGGCGGGTATACATTCCCAAAGCGGATGGCCGGCAGCGCCCATTGGGGATTGCCTCGATCGAGGACAAGGTCGTGCAGCAGGCCGTCGTCACGGTGCTGAGCGCGATCTACGAAGAGGATTTTGTCGGGTTCTCGTACGGATTTCGCGCGGGACGCGGACAGCACGATGCGCTGGATGCACTCACCGCCGGAATCAAGAGCCGGAAGGTGAACTGGATCGTGGACGCGGACATCCGCTCGTTCTTCGACGAGATCGATCACGAGTGGTTGCTTCGGTTTCTCGGGCACCGGATCGCCGATCAGCGGATCATTCGATTGATTCGCAAATGGCTCGAAGCGGGAGTGATCGAAAACGGAAAGCGGATTCCGGCTGTAAAGGGAACTCCGCAAGGGGCGGTAATATCGCCGTTGCTGGCGAATATCTACCTGCACTACGCGTTCGATCTCTGGGTTCAGCACTGGCGAAAACAGCCAGGGCGTGGAGAGGTCATCGTAGCTCGTTATGCCGATGACAGTGTGGTGGGTTTCGAGAATGTGCGAACGGCGCGAGCCTTCCTGGAGGATCTTCGGGAACGGTTAGCCAAGTTCGGGTTGACCTTGCACCCAGATAAGACGCGGCTGATTGAGTTCGGTCGATTTGCGGCTGAGCGGCGGCGTCAACGGGGACAGGGCAGACCGGAGACGTTCGACTTCCTGGGGTTCACGCATTGCTGTGGGACGGACCGAGAAGGTAAGTTCCAGGTCGTGCGGTTGACGGCCAAGAAGCGTATGCGAGCAACGATAACCGCGATCCGCGAGAAGCTCTACCAGCGGCGGCACGAACCTGTACCGATCGTTGGCGCGTGGCTTCAGCGAGTCCTGAATGGCTACTTTCAGTACCATGCAGTTCCAACGAACCTGCTGCGATTGCATGGCTTCCGCACCGAAGTATGTCGCGCATGGCGGCATGCCTTACTGCGCCGAAGCCAGCGTCACCGGCTCGACTGGTCTCGTTTCAATCGCCTCACCCGCAAGTACATCCCGCCCTGCCGGGTGCTGCATCCGTATCCGGAGGAGCGTTTCTTTGCGTCACGAACCTTAGGCAGGAGCCGTATGCGGTAACTCTGCACGTACGGATCTGTGCGGGGGGCGGTCAGTAACGGCCGTCCCTACCGCGACCATTGGATCCGGCGCCGGTGAGCGTGAAGGAGACGTACAGTTCTTTGTAGGTTCGCCGCTGGGCACCTCAATTAGGATAGGAGCAGTGCGCAACTCTGGCGCGGGCATCAGCGGCCCGGTGTCTGAACCTGCCTCCTCACCTGTGCGCGCCGCACTACCCTCGGGCCACATGCTTAAGACGAACGATACGAAGTATTTTCCAGGTTTGAGATGTGACGGCCGACTTGTAGTGGGTTCTAGCCAAACAGGCAGCCAGCCCGGTTCATCCACCTCATGCGTATCTCCAGCCTTCAAAATCAAAATGCGCTTCGTTGCGCGATCGCCCGAAGCTACCGATCCCGCAAACAGCGTGGTGAACGAATACTCATGCTGATACTTCCTCGAAAGCAAATCCTTGAGCTCTGGCGCAACTAGAGCCGAACGGATCACCCCCGCGCCGCGATGCAGCGCAATAGGGTTGGCTGCGGTGTTTTCGAAACGCAGCTTTACAATCAGCTTTAGCAGCCCTATTTCCGAGTCGGCGCGGCAGAACTCAACGCTTTGAACCGCCGCTTCCACTTTGAGTGGAAACACCCGTTGCGCCTGTAAAGCTCCGCCTGCGCAACAGATGACGAATACAGCCAGACTTGCCGAGTTATGAACCATTTTATTTGTACAAGCCACTACCAACGCTCGTGAAGCAACTGTCCAAGACACGCTTGCTTTGTGATCGGTTCAGCAGCGAATCACTTGCGTCGGGCTGGAACACCTTGGTTTGATGTCCCAGTTCATGCAGTAGGAGCATGGAAGCCCAATCGAATCCCGTCAATCCGGTCCCTAGATCTAAATATAGGAATGTCTGAGTTTCAGGAACGTATACGTTCTGGTTGAAGAAGGGCCCTGACGAGTTAATAAACACATCCACTGGTCCCATGGTAGCCGCGCCTGTCACCGCATAGGTATCCCCCTCGGTCCGACGCGGCTGTCCAAGATCCAATATTCTATAGCTTGTCGCGGCCAGAGTACCCATTGCGATATCCCAACCGCCGAATAAGTTTGCGCAATCGGTTCTTCTCGCGATGCGGTCTACGGCCCATACAAACGCACCCTTCAAATATTCGTGCAACGCCGTGTAGTGTGGATCGCCCATCTTGCCACCAAAAATCGCTTTAGGTTCATCTGGGGCCTTAATAACCGCCCCGCCCCCCTCTGGATCCACGCCAGGGTTGAGCAATGGAAGTACCATCTCACAGAACCATCCGGAGTAGGCTGCCTGATTCACGATGCAAATGGGTACTGGCTTGCCTCCTTCTTCGTCCTGAAGTCCAGTTGGGTCGATCCGATTTGCAGGATCTCCTCGTGTGTACGCATATCGATTCCACGACGCGGGATCCTCGACACCCCCACTCGCCACATACGGATCCGGCGTCAAGAACCGCCCCACTGTGGCCGAGTAGTAGCGCTGGTCCGCATAGTCAAACCCGCTGCCCGCATCCCGGTAGTAGGTCGCAAACTTGTCTGCATCATTCGCCGTCGACGTCGCCTCCTCGCCATACGGGAAGTAGCGCTTCTGGCTCGTGACATTCGAGCCCAGCCGATCGCGTGCCGCAAGCTTCTTGCCGCCAAACCACAGATGCACGTTCATGTTCGTAAAGCCGACCAATACGGGA
>DASQVJ010000415.1:0-4755 GCA_035640835.1 Bryobacteraceae bacterium | reverse complement strand
CTCATGTAACGTCGTTCGACCGATGCGAATGGCACCAGCCGCATCGAGACGGCGCACGGTGGTGGCTGTCTCGGTGGCGACCAAGTCACGGTAGATGGGTGATCCGGCCGTATTTGGCTCACCTTCCACCATGAACAGGTCTTTGACGGCGTACGGCACACCCGCGAGAACTCCCTCCCGTGCGGTGGTCATTGCACCATCGGGTCTGATCAGGGAGAAAGCATTTAGTTCCTGGTTGGTAGCGCGAGCTCGTTCAACAGCTTTGGCTGCGTCTCGGGTGACGGGTTGAATCAAGCCTTGCCACCCTCGCCCGGCGTGTGCACGTCTCGGACCGCTTCCCAAGTCAAACCGATCGGGCTGAAACGCTTCAACTGGCTCAGACTTGCGCCGAAGTCCTTGTCCAGCGCCTCGAGTATCTTTTGGATTCTCGCTTTCTGATCTTGGTTTTCAAGCAGCTCGCGCCAGTCTTTAGACATGGAGTAATAGGATACGCCCGGCATGTAATCTGTCATATACGCTACTGAAATTCACGGTTATAGCTACACTCAATTGCGCTCCCGCTAGTCTACCCTAAAGTAAGGGAAGCACTGGCAGTGTAATCTCTTAGGTGGTGAGCCAGCAACCTTCTTAGCCTTGACTTGAGAAGGAGTACTTTGTACCATAACACTGGTCTCAAGCGGTAGAACGCTGGTTTTAAGGCGACGAGGAAGGTAGGAAAGTTAAGCAGGTAACTACCTTAGGTTAGATTAAGGCTGAACGCGAAGGGTCATTCGGAGGACTCTGATGCACAACAAGAGCGGAGCAAGCATTCGAGGCATAGCCCGCCTGCTTATGATTTCGGGGGCGTTTCTGACCGCTGGTCAAGCGGCAACCGTATCTCTCGATTGGACACAAGCCAACCCGCAGTGGACACTCCTCTGGGGTGGTAACAGCGCCGAAGCACGGCTTAATGTCGATCCTAATAATCCAGGCAATGATGTAACCGTCCGGATTTCGTTATCGGGCGCGAGTTTTAACGGGACTTCGCCGACTGTGGGAGCGAACGGGTTGAGCATTTCTTTGAACACCTTCTCAACCGACGCTTACGCCACCGTTTCCTTCGATTTCCACTACAGCAACGGCGTTCGGGACCTTCGGTTCACCACCAATGACATCGATCGAAACTCGGTCGGCCAGATGGAGGAACTGAGAGCGCTCTACACGAGCCTTGGTGGGGGCGCACGCGAGGCGCTGAATATTCAGGTAAGTCCAACGTCCTCGGCACTTGCCCTTTATGGTTCGGGACTTGGCCAGAGCCTCATCGGCATGAATCCCGCCTCCAACCCGATGGAGTCAAATGCGACACTGACGATGGTGAAGAGCCTCGATTACCTGTCGATGACATACGGCTTGCGTACCAGCTGGTACTCCGGAGCCGGCGTTAGCGACTTCAACATCGGCAACTTTACCTGGCAGACGGCATCCGCCGCGCCTCCTCCGCCGGCTCCGCCGGTTTTCATGCCGCCGGCCGGCAACTTGGCCCTCGATGGAAACCCTGAGCCTTCCACGTGGCTCCTGCTTGCGACCGGGGCTGGAGCCCTCTTGTGGCGCCATAGGCGCAAGATCAAATCAGATCGAAGTTAGTTTCGTTCAACCTCATTGATTCCAGATCGGCCGCTCGAATCTTCCTCGGGCGGCCGATCTGTTTTTGGTACCGTCGAGTTTATGGGTGCCGAACGATTTCCCTGTCAGTTGATCTCAGAGACGGGCCAGTCCCGACGGCCTGTTCGGGTCAAACGCGTCGACCAATGCCAGACGATGGAGGAGCTGTTTCTGAACTGCCTCCCTGCATTCGGCGGGGCGTATCTGCGCAGGATCTACACGATCCTGGACCAGGCGATCAGCATGGGATGTCCGCTGACCGTTTCCATCGCGGGGCCAGTGACGGTCTCAGGACAGCATTTCGCCTGGCTAATCCCGCTGCTCGAGACCGGTTGGGTTGCCTATCTCAGCACGACCGACGCGGTTTGCTATCACGACGGTCATCGGAGCCTGGACGCCCACGTGAAGGACCCCATCCACGAGGTCCCGATCTTCGGCGATGACGCGAGTCTACGCGACGAGCGAACGATCCGCGTCACCGACATGGCCTTTGACGAGGATGTTCTGCTCGACCAGGATCGCTTCCTGAGCGCCGTCCTCAGCCGTCCCGAGTTCCAGCATCGGATGACCGGCACCGAGCTTCGGCACCGCCTGGGCGCGTTCTACGCGGCGCAGGAGGAGAAAACCGGCGTACCCCATGGGCTACTGGCAACGTGCAACCGGCTGGCGATTCCTGTATTCGTCGGAGCTCCTGCGGACGGCTCGGTGTTCCTGAATTCGATGAAGCTTTGGGCGATGCAGAAGGCCGGCGTTGGCCCCGAGTATCGATTTGACCTGGATCTTCACGCGGAGGTCTTCGAAGCCTGCGCTTATCATCGCTGGGGGCTATTCGACAACCCCGTGAAGGCCCTGGCGACGTTCATTCTCGGTGGTGGCGTGCCGAAGAACTACAACCTTCAGCCCGAACCGGCACTGGGCCAAGTCCTGGGATTGCCGAACGTCCGCGGGTATCACTTCGATGTTCAGATCGTAACGGCGCCGGTGACGGACGGATCGCTTTCTTCATGCCCGCCGGCCGAGGCGGTCACTTGGGGCAAAGTCGATCAGCACACATATAAGCAAGCGACCGAAAGCATGCAGGCCGACTACTCGACTGTCCTGCCTTTTCTTGTGAAAGCTCTGCTCGAGAAGCGCGATCGGTTCGAACGAATGGCTAGTGAACTTGGGACAGAGGAACTCGTATCGCGCCACCCGGAGGCAGCAGGCTACCTGCGCTCCCGGGAGGGCTACCGGTTGTATGAGAATCGCGAGGAACTGGTCCAGTCCCTCCTGAACGACGTTCGCGAGAATCGTGAGTGGTTGTTGGGATCGGTGGAATACCCGGTCGCTCAATCCGAAAGCATTCCTTCGAACAAGACCGAGCTGAGGTAGCGCTCGCCGGCATCCGGAAGCACCGTCACGATCGTTTTTCCCTTCATCTCGGGCTCCTTGGCGATTTTGACGGCCACTGCTGCCGCGGCACCGCAGGATATACCGCAAAGGATTCCTTCCTCACGCGCCAAACGCCGGGCCATCTCGATCGATTCCTCGTTGGTCACCTGCTCGATGCGATCCACGAGGGACAGATCGAGAATTTCCGGGATGAAGCCGGCCCCAATGCCCTGGATCTTGTGGGGCCCTGGTTTCATCTCCTCGCCTCTCAACTTCTGCGTGATGACGGGACTGTTCGAGGGCTCCACGCCGACAGACAGGATTGGCTTCTTCTGTTCGTGCTTGATGTAGCGGCTGACGCCGGTAATCGTACCGCCTGTGCCGATTCCGCTAACCAATACGTCGATCTGACCGTCGGTGTCGTTCCAGATTTCGGGGCCGGTGGTTCGGAAGTGGATATCCGGGTTCGCGGGATTTTGGAACTGCTGGAGCATGACGAATCGGCCCGGGTCCTCGGCGCAGAGTTGCTCGGCTTTGGCGATAGCGCCTTTCATGCCGGCGGGACCTTCAGTAAGGATAAGCTTGGCTCCGAACACCTTCAGCACCTTGCGACGCTCCAGCGACATGGTTTCGGGCATCGTCAGGGTCACGGGATAACCACGGGCCGCCGCGACGAACGCCAGGGCGATTCCGGTGTTCCCGCTGGTCGGTTCGATCAGTTCTTTTCCCGGAGTCAAAAGGCCGCGCTTCTCGGCATCCCAAATCATGCTGGCTCCGATGCGGTCCTTCACCGAGTAGGCGGGGTTGCGCCCCTCAATCTTCGCCAACACCGTTGCCTGCGCACCGTCGGTCACGCGATTCAGTCGCACCAGCGCTGTTTGCCCGATGCTGAACGAGTTGTCTTCGTAGTACATATCTCCTCGACTAAATGTCCCAGTTCGGAACGTACTTGCTTTGCTTTTCTTTCCAATGCCTTGCGAGATCCGCAAAGCTCGTTTGATCGATCACGCTCGACACCGCGCGGTCGACATTGTGCCAGAGATCTGTAAAAGGTGTCTCGGCTCGCTTTGACCGTCCGCCACCCGAGCCTTTGTCCCCCTCCATGTACCGAAGGACTTGGCCAATCGTGATGTTCTCAGGAGGTCGTGCGAGCAGATAGCCGCCTTCTGCTCCGCGACGCGACTCCACAAACCCGCCCTGCTTCAATCCAGCAAGGATCAACTCGAGGAACTTCTGCGGAATCTTTTGCCGTTTGGCAATGTCGGCGATCTTTACGGGAATTCCGCGGTGGTGGAGGGCAAGGTCGAGAATAGCCTGGAGGGCGTATTCCCCTTTCACGGAAATGTTCATGGAGCGGGAATCACCCTATCTCGATTAGAGATTAGCGGAAGCGCTCGGACACCGTCAAGGCAAGATCTTCGGATATTGGCGCTTTCGACGCTCGATCCGCTCGAGTTCCTCGCGGGCTGGTCCAATGGCGGGTAGCTGCTTTCCATCCGAGGAAAAGAAAAGAGTTACGTCCACAATGTTCTTGTCTTCGTCGACTTTGCGCTCCGCCTTTGTCTTGCCAAGGTTCTCGAACAGACCCTCCTGACGCAAGGTGTCGAGGAAGCGATCGGGGTAGGAGGCGGCGAAGGGGGCTCCGGGTTTCATTACCCACATCTTGCGGATGTGGGGCTCGGTGAGAATATCGAGTCCTTTGATCTGCAGAGTTCCGAATTGATACTGGCGGCCCGGCGACAC
>DASQVJ010000414.1:0-4319 GCA_035640835.1 Bryobacteraceae bacterium | reverse complement strand
CACTTCCTGGATGCGCGTGATGATGTCGGCCATGTTCAACACGGTCACTGTCGGGAACTTCTCGTAGGCGACGCGCTGGAGTGCGGCCACCTTTTGCGGGTTCACGCGGGCAGCGCCGTAGTAAACGACCGGGACGTCCGTTACCAGTCCCGGGCTGAGGACGAATTCGAAGCGCGAACGCAAGCGCTGAGGGTCGCTGTAGTAGATGGCCGCGACGCGAGTTGATATCGACTTGCCGAATGCGTTCCATTCGAGTGTGCTGCCCACCTTCACGTTCGCTCGCTTGGCCATGAACTCGTGAACGGCAACGGATGGCTCGGTGTCGCCGGGCTTCCACCACTCGCCGGACCTGATGTGGATTCCTGCTGGTGGCTGCTCGGACCAGGTGACGATGCGGCGGGACACGAGTACCCGGGCGCGCTCGGCAGGCTTGATGTCCTCGACCTTCACTCCATCGACTGAAGCCACGCGGGCTGAAACTGTGCCGATCAGCTCAGGCGTGCCTTCGACACCGGGTTGCTTCTTCAACATCTCGGCCAATGGTCCACGCTGCTCTTCGTTGATGTCCAGCAGAAACACATTGGCCATTCCGGGCGGTGAGTTGCGGCGAATCTCTCTGAGCAGGCTGCTTTGTACGAGGTAGACGGTGAGCGTGAACATCACGCCGATGCCGAGAGAGGTGAGGATCGGTGTCGTCTGGCTGCCGGGTCGATACAGGTTGGAGATGCCGTGGCGCACACTTGCGGGAAGTCTTGTGCCCCAAAGGCGGACCACGATGCGGAGCGCTCGCAGGAGCACCATGGCAACGATGCTTAAGACCAACAGGCTCCCGGCGAGTCCGCCGACGAAATAGCGGCCTATGCGAAGGGTTTCCGGTCGAATGCCACCCATCAACCAAATGGCAATGGCCGACATGCCGAGCAGGACGAAGATGGCGGACAGGATTGCCGGACCAGATGAAGCGAGCCGGGTCCGCCAGGTGACTCGGACGTCTTCCATGTCGCGGCGCAGAACAAGAGCGGGCTTGATGCGGCGGACGCTGAGTAGTGGGGGCAGTGTGAAGAGCAGCGTCGTGAGCAGTCCGGCGAGCAGGCCTTGCGCTGCAGACGATGGCAGCCATGGCATCTCCGGCGACACCTGAAGCAGACGGCCGAGCAGGATCGGGAAAGCGCGTTGCAAGAGGCTTCCCACGATGATGCCGAGGACTCCACCAATCAAGCCGAGCGTCAGCGTCTGCAGCAAATAGATCTGAACAATTTGCGAAGTCCGGCCGCCGATGGATTTCATGACCGCGATGGAGTCCATCTTTTGCTGCAGGTGTGCGTGCATCGCGGTCGCGACACCAATGGCTCCGACAATCAGGGCGATCAGGCTGATGAGGCTGAGGAAGTTGCGCGTGTCATCGAGAGCTTTGGTGACGTTCTGATTCACCTCGCGATAATCTGTGACGCGCTCGGACTCGAAGGTCTTGCGCAGCGAGGCGCGGAGGCGATCGACGGCCTTGTCGTCTGGGACCCGGAGAAGGATGCGCTGGGGAGCGCGGCTGCCGAGTTGAATCAGCTCGGTGCGGCCGAGGCCGCCGCGGGTGATGAGAACGCGCGGTCCGACGCTTGGTCCGGAAACGAGGCGGTCCGGTTCGGATAGGAGGAAAGCGGCAACGCGGAAGTCGACGCCTCCGATGCGGAGCTTCTGGCCTGGCTGCAGGTTCAGGCGAACTCGCAGGTCTTCACTGACGACTGCGGTGTCATCGCGCAGGAGCTTGTTCAAAGGCGCCGGACGGTCGAACTTGTAAGTGCCGTAGAACGGGTAAACGGAGGGGTCGATGGCTTTCACCATCACGGGGACAGCTTCCCCATCGGCCGAGGTGGACGCCATGGTGAGCGTTTCGGTCACCCACGTGGTGCGGACTCCTTGTGACTCGAGATCGCCGACGGCCTTCAACTGCTCGGAACTGGGAAGCGCCGCCATACGGACCGCGATGTCACCGCCGAGCAGGGTGCGGGCTTCGCGCGATAGCAAGCCTGACAGCGATTCGGAGAAGCCTCGAACTCCGGTGAGGGCCCCAACTCCGATCGCCACCGAAATGACGACGAACATGAACTTGGTACGGGAGGCTCGGGTTTCGCGCCAGGCGATCTTGGTGGCGGTTCTCCAGAAACTGTTGGTCATGACGGCAGGTGTTTTGCGTTGATGCCCAAGGGAGCCGAGCTTTCGTCGGCAATGATCTGACCATCCTGCAGCACAATTCGACGGTCAGCGTGGCCGGCGAGCTGCTGGTCGTGTGTGACCAGTACGAGCGTTGTGCCCTGCTGCGCGTTCATCGAGATCAGAAGCTCGAGGACGTGCTTGCCGTTCTGCGAGTCCAGGTTCCCAGTGGGCTCGTCGGCCATGAGGACAGCCGGCTTGACCATAAACGCGCGAGCGAGCGCCACGCGCTGCTGTTCGCCACCGGAGAGCTGGATGGGGTAGTGATGGATGCGGTCCCTGAGGCCGACGTCGTTCAGCAGATCCTTGGCTCGTGCCAGACCTGCGCCGTTGGGGCCGACGAGCTCATAGGGCAGAAGGACGTTCTCGAGAGCCGTTAACGTCGGGATGAGCTGGTAGGACTGGAAGACGAAGCCGATCTTGCGGCCTCGGAAGAGGGCAAGCTTGTCTTCGGGCATGCCCGTGATCTCATCGCCGTCGATATGGACGCTACCGGACGTGGGCGAATCGAGACCCGCCATGAGTCCCAGGAGCGTGCTCTTACCGCTACCTGAGGCACCCATGATGGCCACAAACTGGCCTTTGGGGACAAACAGGCTAACGCCGCGCAAAATTTCGACCCGGTGTGCACCGTTGTCGATAACCTTGGTCAGATTTCGAACATCAATCATGGGCAGGTGGAGACAATACAAGTATGGCCGTTCTGAGCGGAGCCATGGGAGTGTGGACGTGTGTCGCCGTCCTAGGTTGTACAAGTTTCCTGGTCGAGGGGGCACCGGCGCACTCGAAGGCGAAGATTGTCGTGTTTGGCGACAGCCTGACGGAAGGAGGCCTGGACGACCAGAAGAGTTACACGAACTTCCTGCAGCAAAAGCTGGACGCGAAGGGCCTTCCATACGAGATTGTGAACCAAGGTATCAGCGGTGACACCACCACGGGTGGTGTCGGCCGGATGCGTGCCGCGATCGCAGTGAAGCCGGAGATCGTGATTCTGGAATTGGGCGGCAACGACGGTCTGCGGGGGATCCCCGTAGCGTCGTCCAAAAAGAATCTCGAGACCCTGATTCAGGCGTTTCAGAACGCAGGCATTCGGGTACTGCTGGCGGGCATGAGCTTGCCTCCAAACTACGGGCCTGACTACATCAAGCGTTTCGAAGCGATGTACCAGGACCTGGCGAAGACATACAAGGTTCCGCTGATTCCGTTTCTCTTGTCGGATCTGGCGGCGCAGTTGCGGAAAAATCCAAGTTTGCTGAAACCGGATGGAATCCATCCTTCGAATGAAGGAAATCGGATTGTCGCGGATACCGTGTGGCGGTACCTGGAACCGATGCTGCGCCGGTAGTTGCTTCCCGATACGATAGCGGCATGACGCGTTGTCTGCTGCTGGCGTTTGCGCTGGCCGTGGGATGCTTTGCCCAGGACTACAAAGCCGGAGTCGCTCGAGTCAACATCACTCCGAAGGAGCCGATCTGGCTTTCGGGGTACGCCGCTCGGAACAAGCCGTCTGAGGGTGTGGGACATCCGATTTGGGTGAAGGCGCTCGCGATCGAGGACGGCAAGGGCGGGCGCGTGGTGTTTGTCACGGCCGATCTGATCGGGTTGCCGAGACAGTTCACGGACACGGTCGCCGCGACGTTACTGAAGAAATACAAGCTCGAGCGCTCTTCCCTGCTCTTCAACGTTTCGCATACGCATACGGGTCCGGTGGTTTGGCCGAACCTCACAACAATGTGGGACCTGCCGGCCGCTGAAGTCGCGGTGTTGCGGGCCTACCTGGCGCAGCTTCAGGAGGCTTACGTACAGGTGGTGGAGGCGGCGCTGGGCAAGCTGGAGCCGGTGAGGCTCGAGTACTCGGTTGGGTCGGCGGATTTCGCGGTCAATCGGAGGGAGTTTACGCCGAACGGTGTGAAGATCGGCGTGAACCCGCAGGGTCCGACGGATCACTCGGTGCCGGTGCTGAGGGCAGTGCGTCCGAACGGGGGCATCGTAGCCATTCTGTTCGGCTATGCGTGTCACAACACGACACTCGGGGCGAACGTCTACCAACTAACCGGTGACTACGCGGGCTATGCGCAGACGGAGCTGGAGAAGAAGTATCCGGGAACGCAGGC
>DASQVJ010000413.1:0-7048 GCA_035640835.1 Bryobacteraceae bacterium | reverse complement strand
CGACGGCCGGGTTCTCGACAGCTCCCGCGATCGGGCTGTCGGAATCGCCCGCAGCCACCGTGAAGCTGCGGGGAGTTGCGGGAAAGTCCCGGAAACCGCCGCGCTCGTTGACAACTCGGAGTTGTACAGTGTGAGTCCCCGGCTGCAGTCCCAGGCTTGTCAGAGCATCGTTGCGATTGAAGCCAATGAGCGGACACTCAGGAGCATGGGCGCGATCCCCAGTACAGATTTCGGGCCGAGGCGTGTTCACCGTGATCGGGCCGCGCGACACACCGTCAACGAGCAAGTACACGTCGGACAAGTACTGCTCCGGATCGTAGGCAAAGCCCTTGACATTCAGGACGCCACGCACGGTGCCTCCTTCAGCCGGACTCTCCAGCTCGGCGACAGGGAAGCTGTAGTTATTGAATGGCGGCTCGATAAAGAGCGTCGGTGCGTTCTCGAGATTCACACGCTGGTTGTGCAGAGACGACAGCAGGTAATAGGTGTCGCGGCCATTGGCAATACCTACCGTCGGACCCGTCATGGAGCAGCCCAACGCCCGCGCCGTCGCATCGTTCGCCACGATGTTTTTGTTACCGCTGCCATACTGCATTTCGATCCGTCCGTCTTCGAACAGCGTTAGCGAGAAGTTCACAGGATCGGGCGTCGGACCGAGCGGGGGCGCGAATCGAGGCGCGGTTTCGGCAGCCCAGCGGATTCGGTAGAACTTTGGGCCGGAGGTTACGTAGACGTTCTCGTTAGACTGTGCTCTGCCGCCCACATTCAGGTCGGTCCACATCGCAGCGATGCCCGCGAACGTCTTTAGCGAGCTAGCATCTTTACACGCGCTTAGCACCGAATCCGGCGCTTGGAACGCGACCAATCCGTCGCTGAAGATCCAAATCGATCGATACGACTTTCCGAAGAACGGGAAGGAAAACGGCAGTGTGCGAATGCTCGTCAGATTTCCGGTCGGAGTAGCGAAGTTCGGGAAGATCGCAGTCTCTTGAGCTGCCGGAATTGGCGTGGATCCGCTTCCAACACCGAACGAGTACGACGGATTCACAGGCACCGTGTGCTGAATCAGCTTCGCACCCGAGCCCGTATCCTGATCGGTGTAGTAGGCGCTGATGAAGTCACCCGGAATCACCGTCAGAGTTCCGCGATTCACCAATGTGTTTCCGGTAGTCGTGAAGATACCGCCGAAGAAGACTTCGCCCTCTCGTCGAAGTTCTACAGTCTCGGCGTCGCCGGAGCTGGAGGTGAATTCTACCCGCGCCGTAGCATCCTTGTTGTTAGCGTCGTGCAAGACGATTCGAAGGAAGTCATTGGCAGCGTAGCTTGTCTCATAAAACGCGATCGAGCCTTCATTCGACGGCAGCTGGGTGGACGCTAAAACGTTCGGTGTATCCGAATTATCGGAGTGGGCTGTCGCTCCCATGCCTCGTTTGGCGAAAGCCGCCCAGATCTGCTGCTGGCTCGCACCTCGGAAGTCCACGCGATCCGCGAGTAGAATGGCATCTCGCATATCGACATACGATGGCGCGGGAATCGAAAGCTTCATTCCGTCTATTACCAGCAGTCGCGTTCTTCGCCGTCCTTCCCGCTCGCCGAACTGACGAATGAGATTTGAACGCATGTCCAACAGTGCCGTTACCCAGATTTCGCCGTCCGCATGGATTTCGGGGAAGTTGATCACGTTGCCGTAAGCCGCGTACGTCAGCGGATTGATGTCCAAGTTCGTCGAGTAAGGTCGAGTGCGAATGCCCGTGCCGAATGCCTGCGTGAAATATTCGCCTGCCGGATAGAGCCCGTCCGGATCACAACCTTCCGGTAGCGTTAGCTCGAGTGCAAAGAAGTCGCTCCAGCCTTCGCCCATCGCGCGCCCCTGCATGGTGCGTAGCTGGCGGACGAGGCGAGTCGAAACTCCATGCGTGTACTCGTGCACGATGACTTCGGTGTCGAGGGAGCTGTCGGTGAAGACATCGAAGTTGTCGGAGGAGCCGAGAAACATCGCGAGCTCTCCGGGGCTCCCGTCTTCACCGAAGCGCGGGGAGGAATAAAACGCGTTCATGATTTGAGCCGGAGCGCCGAAGTTGGCCGAACCGAACTGCACGTAAGCAAACATCGGATCACCTTCCACGCCACCTCGGAAGAAGTTGTTGGTCTGGTAATTGCCGGCAGCCTCATCGAAGCCGAGCTTGTAAAACGCATCGTGGCTGAAGTTGATCCAATAGAAAAGGTTTGTGGCGATGGCGTCGCGATAGGCAGTCAGACTGGGTGCATCGGGGCCGAGTTGCAAGGGAAACGAGAAGTTTCGGTCAGGGGCAACCGCCGGGATCACATCCCGATTGACGCGCGTCCCAAGCGGATTCGCTCCGGTCCTGGTGTTATTCCCGATGGTCTCGATATTTTCCACCCAGCCCTGAGGTGAGGCCACCGGGTCGCCGTCGAACGAGACAGCATTGCGCTCGACGATGGGACGGACCGTGGTGTCTACCTTGCCAGGTGTCTGCGGCGGTTGCGGGCTGCTGCCCAGAAACACGAGGCCTTTTGCGGGAGGCTTGGACTGGAAGTTGAGCGTGAGAGGAAACCGCGCCAAAACGTCGTTCGATTCGTTATCCACCACTGCGTCGTAGAAGGTCACCCCGTCCTCGCCGAGGACGGCAAAGCTCCATGCCGGACGCAATTTGCCGTTGACAGCGAACCAGACCGGCCGGCCCTCGATTTCTTGTCCCATGCCACCGCGCGAGAACCGGATCGTGCGAGTCTTCGGGTCCAGATCCTGCGAGGCTGCCAGGTAGCTGCTCACCAGGCTTGGATTAATCCGTCGCACAGCGGCTTCCAAGGCGCGTGGAGCGGTCGCGACGGTTGGTGCTGCCACTCCCACAGGACCCGTGAACAGAAATCCGCCCGCATTCAGGAGTTGTCCCTGGGCGTCGATGTTCACCACCCAATCGGAGTTGATCACCGGGATGCTCGCGAACTGCTGCCGATATCGCAAATGCCTTACGCCGTTGTGGGCCGTAACAAATTCCTTTTCGAGTTCGACACTCGGAAGGTCGGTGGGCGCTAGTCCGATAGCTGACGCTACGGACGATAAATGATCGGTGGCTATCGCGGCGGCAGCCCGAGAACTTGGCTTGGTCAGCGGTTCGGATGACCGGAATTCATGGCGGGTGTTTTCGCCAAAGACACCCAGCGTACAAAGAAAAAGAAATAGCGAAAGTCGACGCAAGCGGCAGCTCCTGAAAAGGACAATGCCGCCATTGTCTCACTGTTAAATTGCTTGCACCTAGATCTCTGGTAACCGCTTAAACCCGAGTTCGACTTCTTCGTTCATCCGAGAGCCTGGACAGCTGCCGGAAGTTCTGCTGCTCGGTCGAGCGTGAAGAAGACGGTGGTGCCCTCTCCGAAAACGGAGTCGGCCCAGATGGCTCCGCCGTGTTTTTCTACAACCCGGCGGCATAGGGCAAGGCCGATGCCACTGCCTGAAGACTTCTCATTGTGAAGGCGCTTGAATGGCTCGAAGATGTCTTCCAGATAATCCTGCTCGATCCCGGTCCCAT
Source organism: Bryobacteraceae bacterium (assembly GCA_035640835.1). GTDB lineage: Bacteria > Acidobacteriota > Terriglobia > Bryobacterales > Bryobacteraceae > DASQVJ01. The sequence continues at coordinate 3,497 of DASQVJ010000413.1, read as the reverse complement.
TATCGGAAATGCTGACGAGATATGACTGCTCGGTTGCCTTGCAGCTGATGACGATGTGTGGTGTTCGTGAGGCTCGGAATCGGATCGAGTTCGTGACAAGGTTCGCGAACAATTGCACCATCTGACCGCGGTTGGCCCAAACCTGCGGCAGGTCCGAGCACTCGATCACGGCTCCGCTTTCTTCAATCGCGAGGCGCAGCGTCGACTTCACTTCTTCCACAACCTCGTTGAGGTTCACATATGCGTTGGGCTGCCCGCCGCGCGAGACATTTGAGTACGTCAGCAGATCGTTGATCAGCCGGTGGAGCCGTTGGGTGCCCGAAACGATGTAGTCAATGAACTCCTGCCCGTCAGCATCGAGCTTGTCAGTGTATCTCCGGCGGAGCAACTGCGAAAAGCCGGACATCGTACGTAGTGGCTCCAGCAGATCGTGCGATGCGATATGTGCGAAGTCCAACAAATCCTGATTGGAGCGTTCCAGCTCCACCGCGAGCTGCCGTTTGTTCAGCAGCTCGGTTTCGAGCACCTTGGTCACTTTCTCGAGCGAACGGCTCTTCCGTAGACTTTCGCGGTTGAGTACGGCCATCTCGTTGTTGAGCTGAAGCAACTCGGATTGCAGCGCACCTTCCTGCCGGCTTACGCGTTCGCCCATAAGCACGAAGCCGTCCGACTGCACATCCACCTGGCAGGACAGCGTGTATGGCATGTTGTTGGCGTCCACGAAGTTGAGCAGGAATGGCGCGGAGTTGTCCTCGGGCGGGTCGGCGACGCGCTTCATGAGCAAGCGTGCGTCCCGCTCTGGCAGCAAGTCCTGAATTGGAAAACCTTGAATGACGGACTTTGGTTTCCGAATGCTTTGCTCCACCGCGCTGCTGGCCGCGCGGATAATGCCATCCTTGTCACAAGCGAGGTAGTGGACAGTAATGCTTTGCTCGAGCAGAGTGGGGCGGAGGAGAAGAAGCTCGGGTCGATGACCCACTTCTTCGGAGATCGACTCAACGAGCGCGGTTCCGGTGCTGGAGTTCCTCCAGGCCTCGAAGCTCGCAACGTCGAGCCAGCGTGAGATGACCCGGACATCGGAGTCTTTGCGCGTGTCCTGGAGCGCCTCGAGACTTGCCAGTCCGGGTATGACACCCGGGAAGTGCGTGGCAAGTACCTTCGAGAGATTGCCTTCGCCCTCATCCTTAACGTTCAGCAGCTTAAGAATTACGACAATCATCTTTCCCGGAGACGGTTGCGATAACCCAGAATTAGCCAACACCGCCTGTTCCAGGCTCCTCAGGCCCAAAGAAACAGGATCCAGAGCAACACCAGCCAGAGGACACCCATGAAGTGCCAATACAACGACACGATCTGCGTCTTTGCACGAGCCTTCCGAAGGTCAGACTCGTTCTCGGCGCTCAGTAATCGAGAGCGACGGAAGAGGAACAAAAGAGCCAGCAAGCCGCCCGCCACGTGAGCGCCGTGCAAACCCGAAAAGACGAAGAATGCCGAGCCCCTCGGGTTTCCCTGCAGCACAATTCCTTGACGCGTCAACTCCCACCAACCCCAAGCCTGCGTGAGAACGAACGCGAAACCAAGGGCCGTCGTAAACACGATGGCCTGCTTGTAGTCATAGACGCGAGCACGCCGCAAAACATAACGCGCCCGTTCGAGAATGAAGCTGCTGGCGACCAGGAAACTGGTGCTCAGCATCACCTGATAAGGAAGACTAAATTGAAGGTCCGTACGTTTCGGCGGCAATACCATGGCATAGGCGAGCACCAGGGCGATGAAGAAGGCGGTGATCGACACCAATCCGATGTACAGTCCCAACTGATACGTTGTGGGCGGTACCCTGCGATCAGCTAACGGCACTCCCGCTCTCCTCGATCGCTTGCGAAAGCTCCTCCCACTCGGCCATGCGAACTTCGAGCTTCTGCCGTTCTTCGTCCAATTGTGCCGTCAGCCGCATACTTTCTTCAGCGCTGCGAAAGTCCGCGAGCTGAGCCTCGATCCCTGCAATTTTGTTCTCGAGGTTACTGATTTCGCTTTCCACTTCCCCGCAACGATCCCGCATCTTCTGGACCTTCATCGGATTCAGGCGCTTCTTTTCGGAGGTCGCCACAGGCGTTTCGAGAACGGGTTCGTGCCCGTTGGATGAGGGAGTCACTACTTCAGTTGGAAGGTCCAGATCAATCGGCTTGCCCGACTTGCGCCACAGATAATCCTCGTAGTTGCCGGGGTAGACCCGCACCTCGCCATCCGCTACTTCGAAGACTCGGGTCGCGAGCTTATCGATAAAGTATCGATCGTGTGATACGAGGACTAACGTCCCGCTGAACTCGGCCAAGGCCTCCAGCAGCACGTCCTTCGCCCGCATGTCGAGGTGGTTCGTCGGCTCGTCGAGCAACAGGAAGTTCGAAGGGGCCAGCAGCATTTTCGCCAGGGCATAGCGATTCCGCTCGCCACCCGAGAGCACGCCGATCTTCTTGAAAACGTCGTCTTCTGAAAACAGGAAGCAGCCGAGCAGATTGCGCAATTCGGTCGTGGTGCGGCGTGGGGCCGCCTCGCTCAAGTCGTCGAGCATCCGCGCATCCGGGTCGAGCGCCTTGTACTGATCCTGGGCGAAGTAGTCGATTTCGACGTTATGTCCCAGGGTGTACTCGCCCGAGGTCAAGGGCTCGGCGCCGGACAGCAGCTTGATCAACGTCGACTTACCGGCACCGTTCACGCCGACCAGCACGATGCGATCGCCACGCTCGATGATGAAGTTCACGCCGGAAAGCACGCGCTTCTCGCCGTAGCTCTTCGATACGTTCTTGAACTCGGCGACAATGCGCCCACTGGCTTTCGGTTGCGGGAACGAGAAGTGAATCGTCTCTTCTTCCGGCGGGATCTCGATGCGCTCGATCTTGTCGAGCTCTTTGATCCGGCTCTGCACCTGCTTGGCCTTGGTCGCCTGATATCGGAAGCGGTTGATGAAGGATTCCAACTGCTCGATACGTTCGCGTTGATTCCGATAAGCCGACTCGAGCTGTGCCCGGCGATCGGTCTTCTGCACCAGATACTTCTCGTAGTTGCCCGAATAGAAGTGAGCCTGTTTGTTCCAGAGCTCGACGATGCGGGATACGGTCACGTCCAGGAAGAAGCGGTCGTGCGAAATGAGCACGAATGCGTACGGGTAGTCCGTCAGGTAAGTCTCGAGCCAGTTGCGAGCCTCGAGGTCCAAGTGGTTGGTCGGCTCGTCGAGCAGCAGGAGATTCGGCTTTTGCAGCAGCAGTTTCGCAAGCGCGATGCGCATCTGCCAGCCACCCGAGAACTCGTCGGTTAAGCGCGACCAGTCTTCTCGACGAAACCCTAGACCGTTCAAAACGGTGCCGACCTGTGCTTCTAAAGCATACCCGTCGTTCGCTCGAAACTCGGAGTCGACCCGTTGGAAGCGCTCGGCGACCAGGAGATAGTCGGCGCTCGCCGGATCAAGCTCGCTCATGCGATGCGTCAGCTGCTCCAGCTCC
>DASQVJ010000412.1:0-12768 GCA_035640835.1 Bryobacteraceae bacterium | reverse complement strand
CCACTCGTTCCACGAAGCAACTCCGCGAGGGCATTCTCGAGCCCAGTGCGCGCATCGCCGAGGGCTACCGCCCCGTTCGCATCGTCACCGCTAAAGGCGAGAAGCTCGAAGGCGTTGCCCGCAATTACACGAACTACTCGCTGCAGATGATCGACAAGACGGGCAAGCTCCACCTGTTCGATACTCGCGAGCTCAAGCAGATGGAGATCGACAACTCCCGTTCGCCCATGCCCGCCGATTACGCGACCAAATTGAGCGCGACCGAAGTCGACAACATCATCGCCTTCCTCGCACGCCAAAGCGCACGCAGCACTCGTCCCAAGCTTCCAATGCAAACCACCAGGAGATCCCGCTAATGCGCCGACTCTCGTTCGCCCTCGCCGCCCTTGCCACTTGTGTATCAGCGCAGGTCAAGTATGAGGACATCATCAAAGGGCCGGGCCAAAACTGGCTGACGTACGCAGGAGACTACAGCGCACAGCGACATAGCCCTCTAAAGCAGATCACCACCGAGAACGTGAACAGTCTGGTCCCCAAGTGGACCTACCACGTTGATGGCGCAACTCGCCTCGAAGTCACCCCAATCGTGGTCGACGGCCTCATGTACGTCACGAACTCCAACGAGGTGCATGCACTCGACGTCCGCTCCGGCCGGCGCGTTTGGAAGTTTCTTGACGAAGGCTCGCAACTCAAAAACGTCAACCGTGGCGTGGCGATCCTCGGCGAACGCGTCTACTTCATCACCAGCGACTGCCACCTCGTCGCACTCCACTGGAAAACCGGCGCCGTCATCTGGAGCAAACAGTACGCCGATCCAGGCAAAGGCTATTTCGCGACACTGGCGCCGCTCGCTGTGAAGGACCGCGTCATCGTCGGCGTCGGCGGCGGTGAGAAGGGCATTCGTGGATTCGTCGCGGCACTCTCCGCATCCACCGGGGAAGAGCTTTGGCGCACCTGGACCGTCCCCAAGAAGGGCGAGCCTGCCTCGGAAACCTGGGGCAACTTCAACACCGAGTGGGGTGGCGGCGGAACGTGGATGACCGGGACCTTCGATCCCGCGCTCAATCTCATCTACTGGACAACGGGCAATCCTTGGCCCGACTTCTACGCTGGCGAACGCCGGGGCGACAACCTGTATAGCGACTCCGTACTCGCCCTCGACGTTGAGACCGGCAAAATGAAATGGTATTTCCAGTTCACACCCGGCGACTATCACGACTGGGACGCGCAATCCTGGCCCGTGCTGATCGATGGCGATTGGAAAGGTCAGAAGCGGAAGCTTCTGCTACACCCGAATCGCAACGGCTTCTTCTACGTGCTCGACCGCACGACCGGCGAATACCTCAACGCGACACCGTTCATCGAGCGCCTGAATTGGGCAACCGGCATCGACAACAAGGGTCGGCCGATCGAAGTCCCCAACCTTGTGCCCAACGCAAAGGGCGTTCGCATCTGCCCCTCTGTCCGAGGCGCTTCTAATTGGATGTCGCCCTCGTACAACCCCGCAACCGGCTTGTTCTACATTCCCACGCTCGAACAATGCGACGTCTACACGACGACCGCGGCACCGGCCGAAATCCTGCTCGGTTTCGCCGGCGGTGGCGGAGAACAGATTCCCACCGAGCCCGGCAAGTTCTATCTCCGAGCCATCGACTACAAGACCGGCAAGCGCGTCTGGGAATATCCGATGACAGGCCCTGGGTCCGGATGGGCCGGAACCGTGTCCACCGCGGGTGGCGTGGTGTTTTTTGGTGACGACGATGGACATCTGGTTGCCGTCGATAGTCGCAACGGCAAGCATCTCTGGCACTACAGCACAGGTCAACGCCTCACGGCATCGCCCATGACGTTCGAGCAGGACGGCAAGCAGTACGTCACCATCGCAGCAGGATCCGAGATCTACACCTTCGGTCTCTTCGAGCCTGTGAAACCCGTCCCGGTCCTCTCCAGCTTGCGCTAGATGTAAGCCACGGAGCCGTCGGCCCGATACTCAAACCCTCGGTGCCACGGCTTCGGAGGATAGTGTTTGAAAGCTTCTTCGTTCAGCTCGATGCCAAGTCCCGGCTTCGTCGGCAGCGGAATATAGCCCTCCTTCACCATCAAGGGCTCTTTCAGCAGATCCTTGCGCGGAGCTGCGTCATCCGGATGGTATTCCAGTATGAAGAAATTCGGTGTCGACGCGGCAAAGTGGACGTTCACCGTCGTCGCGACCGGCCCCATCGGATTGTGCGGTGCGACCACCACGTAGTTCGCCTCCGCCATTGCTGCGATCTTCTTCATCTCGAGCAGCCCGCCGCAGACACAAACGTCCGGCTGCACGATATCGAGGGCTTCAGCTGAAAGGATCTTCTGAAACTCGTATTTCGTGTAGTTGCACTCGCCGCTCGCCAGCGGGATGTTCACGCGATCGGCGAGCTTGGACATGGCATCGACATTCTCCGGTCGAATCGGCTCTTCCAGCCACATGGGGTTGTAGGGCTCGATTTCGCGAGCCATCCTCGCCGCCCGAGCTACTTCGAAAAACTTCGCGTGGATATCCACTCCGATGTCTACATCAGGACCCAAGGCATCCCGCACCGCGCGAACCCTCTGCCCCGCCATTCTCGTCACGCGGTTATACGGCTGAGCGCTCGTCGCCCTCATGTGTGGCGACATCTTCACAGCCGTGTAGCCGTATTTCTCGACCAGCTTCTTCGCGTTCTCGGCGAGTTCCTGCGGCTCATTGCCGCCCGCACTCTGGTAAACGCGCACCTTCTCGCGACAGCGCCCGCCCAGCAGCATGTAGACCGGAACGCCCGCGGCCTTCCCCGAGATGTCCCACAATGCGTGCTCGATGCCACTGAGCGCCGAGTTCACGACGAGTCCACCGGGAAATCGCGTGAAGTTGTACATCAAGGACCACAGGTACTCGATGTTTCTTGGATCCTGGCCAACGAGCCAGCGCTTGTAATCCTGGACGACGGCAACGGTGGCTTCGTCGGGTCCTGCCGAGTAAGCCTCTCCGATCCCATGGATACCAGCGTCTGTTTCGACCTTGACGAACACCAGGTTCCGGCCGCCGACCCCCACAAGGAACGTCTTGATGTCAGTAATTTTCAGAGCGGGTTTTGAGGCGACCGCCTGCAAAAACGGAGCCCCGCCCAAAGGCAGCGCCGCCGGTGCCGCCGAACCAAGAAACTCGCGACGTTTCATCAGGCCCGCACTTTATCAAAAACGGGGACAGCTTTGTGGAAGGTCGAGGGAGTCTCCGAAGGGGACGTTCCCCTTTCCTATTGGGGCGGTCGAGGGGTCGTCGTCGAAAAAGTTTGGGACCGGTGACGGGATCTCCGGTCCGATCTCGCTTATGTAAGTGAGGGCTAGGAAGCTTCGGAGTAAAGTCCCTCGGTCACGACTCGATTGTGAGCCAGCGAATTTTGGAGACTAAAGAGAGAATTCGTCCAGGAGTCGGTCGTCATAGCCGGAGATACGACGAGTACGTCTGCGAGCTGCTGGCGCGCCGCTTCGACCATCGCCGCGTATTTCGGGCTCGGACGGGCAGAGTCGAATCGGAGAAGCTCCATTTCGCATTGGTACTGGGAATCGTAATAGGGCGGGAGTTCCTTGCCGTTGGAGGTGAGCGACTCGCCTCCAAACCGTCTCAAAATGGAACTCGAGTGATGACGGGTGGTGGCTGTTGTGACACCGATCGCGCCGCCGAGCAGCTGGCCCAAGCCATACATCAGGATGCCGACCTTCATGGCTTCGCTCGAAAAACGAAGTTCTTCCGTCAACGCCCAGCCGCCGAGCTCGGCGTAGTGGAGGCCTCGATTTCGCGCTCTGGTGATTTCGGCCTCGACCGCGCGGCGAAGTGTCGGCCCCCACTCGCTGGACTTCGCGAGCGCCGAATCGCGGACACTCAACTCATCAAACGTCACCAAGCTGTGGTGAGGCCGATAGCGAGCGCAGCCAGCAACTCGTCCCTTGTCATTCAGGATGAGAAGGTGCCAGCTTTTCGCGTCGGCAGCTTGCACGAACCGCCCATCCCAAGTAAGGCGATCCGGACCGATGGCACCGTCTTCAAGATAAATTTGGCCTCGGACGCGCTGAAGCTCACCCAGCAAGCTTTGGTGTTGAACGGGGTTTACCGACAGCTTGGTAAACGGGATAAAGTTCGCTTCAGAAGGTGCCAGCAACACATATTTTCGTGTGGACCCAGCGCGCCGGACCTCTACGGGTCTTGCGCCAACGGTTGCCGGTACGGAGGCCGCGAGAACGGGACGATTCAGCATAAAAGTAGCAATTTGGCTTGCTACTTTGGAAATCGTCCGCGCCGAAAAGTCCCTTTATCCAACTACCTAGAACGGAAGGCCCTAAGGGATTCTTAGAATTCCCCTAGGTGTAGGAGCAATGAGACGGGGTACTGTCGAAACTTTCGTGCTGGACCGCATAAGCGCGCCACCGATGGGGGTACGAGTAATACAGAAAACCCGGTCTGAGGCATTGACACTAAACGACTTACGCGACGAGCTCGAATCCGGCAGACTGAGGTACGGGAAGATGGCCCTGACCCAAAGCGGCGATCCGTTCCGTAAATGTGCTGGCCCGAAAAACCGGCGCAGTACGCAAGTAATCGCGCATTTCGGAGAGGGCGTCGGCGTATCGCGAGTTCGGAAATCTAGAATCGAATTGCAGGATTTGTATATTCCTTTTATACTGAGGGTCGTAGTACGTAGGAAGTTCTTCGTCGTTATGCACGATCGGTTTCATACCGAAGCGTTTCAGGATCGCGGCAGACCCGAAACTCATATTGGCTGTGGTCAGCCCAACCGACTGACCCATGTACTGAACCATCGCACACACGGCCAAGCCGACTTTGAACGCGGCCGTAGAGCCTCGGTGCTCGGCGGCAATCGCCCAGCCACCAACTTCGCCGAAGGCGATGCCCTGGCGGGCCGCCAGGTCAATCTGACGGTTGACGGCGGATCGAAGCTTGTCACCCCACTGCTCGCAGCGAGCGAGGGCGGAGTGGGCCACGCCCAGCCGAGAAAAGGACGTCGAAGTCCTGTGCCGGAGGTAACGTGCGCAACCGATGACTTCCTGGCCGGCATTCAGCACCAAAACGTGCCAAGCCTGCTCATCCCGAGGCATCTCGTGGCGCCCATCAATGGTCAGTTGGCAGCTCTCGACCGCACCTATCTCCCTGTAAACACGCCCCCGAAGCCTCTGCATGCTATGCAGCAAGTTCGTGTAGTTATGTGAATCGGCGACAACACTCCGTAAACTCGCAGGGATTTCCGCCTGACGCGGCGCAAGCGTAACCAGCTGCCGAGCCATGGAAGAAAACCCCGCGGAAGAGCAAGTGGGCATACTCTCTCCCGTCGAGGTCTAGTACTTCTTTCGTATTGCTACTAAGCTCCCTTTGTAAACCATAACTTAGGAGCGATGCAAGTACTAAAGTGAGGGTACCTTCATCTTTTCACTCCCCCGTAGGGGTGGGGGTGGGTGCACGTCCGTACTGAACCGGGGTGAGTTACTCACGTACAATCGTCCCGGACGGACGAGAAAATGGATCTGACGACCTCGTTCGAGCGGAGGGCGAAAAGCGATGGTACTCAGACCCTGGGCGGCATTGGCCGCGTGCTTACTTATAGTTGCGTTTGGGAGCTTCGGCTGGGGCATGGCCCGTTTTTTCTCGCGGCCGGCCGGGATGACGCCGGGTACCAACCTCGTCAAGTGGCTCGGCGTTGTGTTTGTGGTCCTACACCTGTGGAAGGTGATGTTCTCGCAGGCTCCTATCACGTGGATCTGGGCTGGCTGCCTGCTGTACCTGTGCTCGATCGCGCTTTACTGGTGGGCACTAGACGCGAACCGAAGACGCCCATTGTCTGCCGTCTTCTCGCCGGACACACCGGAGCATCTGGTGACGAGCGGCCCCTACGCATACGTTCGTCACCCTCTTTACACTTCGTACCTTCTCGCCTGGTTGGCTGGTGTCATCGCATCGGGCGAACCCTGGTTGCTCGTCACGTTCGTGGCAATGGCCCTAATCTACAGGCGAGCCGTGCAGCAGGAGGAGGGCAAATTCGAAGCGAGTCAGCTATCTGCGGCTTATCAGGCGTACCGCGCTCGAACCGGGGCTTTCTTACCTCGACTGACTCGGGAATAGCGTTGTGACGGTGACTTTTTGCCGTAAGTGTCTTAGAACTTGGCCATTCAGTACCAGTGACTTGATTAACAAATTTTCAATGAGTGCGGTCACGGTCGCAGAGCGCGCTTCACCATTTCGTGACGGGGTCCTGTAACCTGTTTGCAGGCTTTTAAGTGATTGGTTCTTTTGGACTTGATCTAGCTAGCGGGCGTCTCTGGCGTGGCCAGGGTTAAAAATGGGTTTCATTTTCCATCCGATTGACGGCCTGTTGACGGTTAGAAAGTGTTGTACTAACTGCAATTTTTGTATAGTACTGGCATAGTCTTAAGTGACACCCACGTTTTATTGGTGTCCTCAGACATACCCCTGATTCGTCAACGGATAGCCTCTTGACTGACCTCAAGCGCTGAAGTACCCTGACCTCAGGTCAAACACTTAGGGGTGCTCCCCTGTTTGGTCGTCTATCAACGGAGAGTTTTCGCAACGGAGTGTAGGCGCTTGAAAAAGCGTTCGGAGGAAATGAATGAAAAATAACTTGTCTCGCCTGCTGTCAACGTTCGCGTTGGCTGCAGCCTTTTCGGTCGTTCCTGCTTCGGCGGTGCCGGTCACAGGTCAGTTAGCCATCAGTGGCACCGCCACGGTGGAGGCGCTGGTTCTGAACTTCCTATGTTCCGGGTTTGCAAGCGGTGGTACCTGCCCGGCCGGATCTGGCGACTTCTCGGTGGGCACGGGCGCTTCTACAACAGGATCGTTCGTCCCTCTTCAGGGGCGCCCTGGTTTTATTCAGAGTATCAACAACATCGCCCAGCCCCTGAACACCCCATTTAATCTGGCGAACTGGATTACGTTCGAGAGCGATGCAGGATTCACTTCGGACATCGCTCTGGACCTGCAGTTCATTCCGCTTGGTGTCAGTGGACAGAGTCAGTGCGCTGCTGCGGAAGCTCCGGGTCAGATCTGCACGCCGGTCATCCCGGCGCTTGTCGGCCCGAACAACCCCGGTGGACTCTCGGCCTTCAACCTGCAGAACACAAACACTGGATCGAGTGCTTCGTTCGGCGTAGAGGGTATTGCTCGCCGACTCAGTACCGGCGAGGTATCACAGTTCAATGGTATTTTCGTTGCACAGTTCAGCAACACTCCTGGCCAATTTGATGCTTCCTTCCAGGACATCCTTGCTCAGTTGAACACTGGCGGTTCGGTGACCAACACGTTCGCCGCGTCGTTCAACGCAACATTCAATCCGATTCCGGAACCCGGCACCATGACTCTGATGGGTCTGGGCGGTCTGCTGGTCGCGGCTGGTTCGGTGTATCGGCGTCGGAGCATGAAGAGCTAGTTATTTCTCCGTTTCCGTGTTCGAGGCGCGCTCTTTGCCGGGCGCGCCTTTTCTCTTTTTGATCTCCTGTTTTCCGTCCCGCCTGTGTGCCTCGGGGTTGATGCATCGGAGTCGGCCTGAAGTCCGACCCAGCGCAAACGCCGCCCCCCCCATCGGAAGTGTCCACATTTCGATTCGGTTTCTCCAGCGTTGCTCCCCGAGGTCGGGCCATCTTCCAGGCCGTAAAGTAAGGACGATTTGGCCTATCCTAGAGGCATGCCGGTACCGCCCATTCCTCCGCCGTTCGAGAGTCTGGGCCAGCGTCCCTTCTCCTTCTATCCACCGATCCTCAATACGGAGCATAACGAGTGGCTCTTCCGCCAGGCGACGTGGTCCGAGATCCTCGTCGTGAACACGAAGACCGGCCAGGAGCTCTGGGTGCCTCGGCGCTTCATCGGTGAGGTTTCGAGCATTGAAGAGCCGGTGATGATCCTGGGGCTGCTAAAGGAACTCGAGTACGCAGCGGGACAGGTGCTGCCACACCGCAGGCGCGTGATCGAGATTCCGAGGGCTGCGAACGAAGGCGTAGGCCCCCGGTATACAACTGCTCCGGACGTTCCTCCGGCTCCAAGAGGAGTGGTCGGCATACGGCTGGAGAGCGGCACCGAATCGCGCATCGGACGGCTGATTGTGGCCGTGCTGGTCGCGGGGGTCCTATTGTGCTTCGCCGTTATCTCGGCGTTTCGAAGCGGGCGTGACGGCTCGAACATACGCTATTCGCCCGTAGTGCAGAACGCTCTCGATCTCGGAAGGACGGACGACTACTTCGCGGTGGTTCGGAAGCTAGGGCATCCGAACTCGGATCGCTGGCTTTCGGAAAAGGGTGAGCTGCAGTACAGGCTGCTGGAATATAAGGACCAAGGATTCACCGTAGTCCTGATGGGAACGGACCGCGAGAAGATATTCTACCTGGGCGCCGTGGATAAGAATGGTCGTCCAGTTCACACCGTATCGTTACCTACCGGTGGCGATACAGCATCCATGCTACGCTCCCTAAAGATTCGCTAGACGTTAATCAGTCGACACGACTAAAATCAAATGACTAAGCGGGACGGTTCACCTAGAACCGCTTAGAATTTAGTAACTCGAGGCCAGTACCTGCTAGGTGTAGAGTTTCGTCTCTCCTGCCGATAAGGGTCTTGAGCGCGGTCTATAGATGGAGTTAGCGAGACAACAGCGGGTCCTGATTGCGGATGATAGCCTCGTGTCGCGCCATCTGTTAGAGGCGACCCTGCGTAAGTTCGGTTATGAGGTAACGATTGCGTGTGATGGCAAGCAGGCGTGGGAGGTTTTGCAGAGTGAGACTGCTCCCCCCATCGCGATCCTCGACTGGATGATGCCCGGGTTGTCGGGCACGGAGATTTGCCATCTAGTCCGCCAAAAGGCAAGAGAACCGTACACGTACATCATTCTGCTGACCTCGAAGAGCGGGAAGGAAGATGTGGTCGAGGGCATGGAGTCCGGGGCTGATGACTACCTGACGAAACCCTTCGACAAGCACGAGCTTAAGGTTCGGTTGCGAGCCGGGGCACGGATCATCGAGCTGCAGCGCCAGTTGCTGCAGACACAGGAAGAGCTGCGGTTTCAGGCGACTCGGGATTACCTGACGAAGCTGTACAACCGATCGGCGATTTTGAAGATCCTGGACCGGGAGCTCGCACGGTCCCATCGAGAAGGCAATCCTCTCGGTCTTGTGCTCGCCGATATCGACCATTTCAAGCGAATAAACGACACCCACGGGCACCTGGTCGGCGATCTGGCGTTGCAGACGGTCGCGGACCGGATGAGTTGTGGGCTCCGGCCGTACGACTCGGTGGGCCGGTATGGGGGCGAGGAATTCCTCATTATCCTGCCGGGCTGCGACGCCGAGAACACGATCGGGTATTGCGAGAGATTGCGGGTCGCGATCGCTGACGAGCCTTTACAACTCTCGGCGACGACACTGGCAATCTCGGCAAGCTTCGGCTGCACCGCGCTGATCAACCACGGTGAGGGAGAGGCTCGCGACCTGATCCATGTCGCGGATGAAGCCTTGTATCGAGCAAAAGCGAATGGGCGTAACCGCGTCGAGCTTGGACCGGAGAGCAACCTGACCACCACCGCGACATTCACGGACGCGGAGATCCCCCAAGTCACGACCACACTTCAGGTTCTTTAGACCCGCACCTCGTTATACACTGCGATTCATGAAACGTCGGCAGGTTCTGGGCCTGGGAGTCGCTGCAGCTGCTCGAGCGGCGCTGCCGGAGAAAACGCTCCTTTCCTCTGATCCTGAGGCTTACTGGCGACGCATTCGTGCCGAGCAATTCCTGCTGCCGGACTGGCGGGTATTTCTAAACAACGGGAGTCTTGGTACGGCGCCTAGGGTGGTGGTCGACGCGGTAGGGGCGCATCTCGAGAAAGGAGCGGCGCTGGTGACCAACGAGTATCCTCGCTGGGGCTACGAGACGCTCGATGCGGAACGGGACGAAGTCGCCAGTTTCCTCGGCGGGCGGCGCGATGAGCTGGCGTTTACGCACAACGCGACGGAAGCGATGAGCATGATCGCGGGCGGGCTCGACTTGAAGGCGGGGGATGAGGTTCTAATCACGGACCAGGAGCACCCGAGCGGTCGAGGGCCCTGGTACGCGAAGGCGGCTCGCTTCGGGATTACCGTTCGGGAGGTGAAGATTCCGCTCCCGCCGAAGAGTCCGGAGCAGTTGGCGGAGGTCATCACCTCAGCATTTGGGCCGAAGACGAAGGTTGTCAGCTTCAGCGGGATTCTGACGACCACCGGGCTGATTATGCCGGTGCGTCAGATCTGCGATGCGGCTCGGGCGAAGGGGATCCTGAGCGTGGTCGACGGGGCGCACATGATTGGGCAGGTGCCGTTCTCGGTGCTCGAGCTTAGTTGCGACTACTTCGCGGGGAGTCCGCACAAGTGGCTCTTTGCGCCGCCTGGGTGTGGAGTGCTCTATGTGCGGGAGGAAGCGCAGGATCGGTTGTGGCCGGTGGTGATGACGGGCAACTGGGATCAGAAGCAGCTCAAGGCGGCTCGCTATCAGATGGTGGGGACCAATAATCGGGCCATCATCGCGGGGCTGATCGAGGGATTGCGTTTCCACAAGGCGATCGGGTCGGATGTGATCTACCGGCGGATTCACGAGCTGGCGAAGAGGGTTCGGGCTCGGGCGGCGGGGATGTCGCAGGTTGAGTTGTTGACGCCTGAGGACGATCGGATGTACGCCGCCCTGACGACGTTCCGGTTCGCCAGGGGCTCAACGGATCTGAAACCGCTGTGGGCCGAGTGTGATCGGCGTCGGATTTGGATTATCAAGAGCGAAAATCTGCGCGTGTCGACACATATTCACACGCGGCCCTCGGACATTGAGGAGCTGTTCGAGGTGATTCGCGAGACGATGCCTCCAGCTTAGGCCGGCCCCTGCACCAGCTTCTTCAGCAGCGCGATTTGACCGCCGTGATAGGCCGCGTGGGCACCGACGCCGTCGATCGCCAGGTACAGCGCTGTGGGAAAATCACCTTCGAACGGGTCGTCGGCGCGGGACTCGTCGATCCGAACGGTGACGTCGTGGAAGCGTGTTTCGGCTGTCCAGAGGGCTTCGAGGGTCGCCTGCCAGGCTTCTTCCGAAGGCTCGGGCATATCGGGCCAATCCATCCGGAGGGTCACGTCGAAGCTCTCCCCTTCGAGGCGGCGGCGGGTGAATTCGAGCCATGCGGTCAGATGCGCCACCAACTCCCATATGTTGTGTGCATTCGAGAAGGGGCGCTCGGCTGCCTGCTGTGCGTTCACATCTTCGAGCACGTCCCGGAGGGAGGGGCCGTGCCAGGCGGGGCCACAGTGAACGGTATGAACGGCTGTCGCAATTCGGCTAAGGCTGTGCATCTGCATGTTTCCCATTCGAACACGTTGCACCACTACGTAACCCTGCTATATGCTTTTGCGGTAGCGCGAGGGGAGTAAGCATTTTGAAACCAAGAAGTTTCCTCGCGCGAAGATCGCAAAAAGGGGTTCCAGTCCAGGAACACTAGGGGGATCACCAGAATGCAGATTTCAACCTTGCCGGTTGTCGCTTTGTGGCTACAAGCTGCCGGGGCACCCGACTCTGGTTTGAACTACTTACTGATCACGCTCGCTATCAGCATTCTGTCATTGCTGATGGCCCTGTTCTTCTCGCGATATGTCCTCACTCAGGACACCGGTACACCGGAGATGCAGAAGATATCGAACGCGATTAGGGCAGGAGCAGAAGCGTTTCTTCGCCGTCAGAACAGAACCATCGTCATGCTTGCCGTTGTTCTGGCGCTCATTATCTACGTTGGATATTTAAGCGGGCGCGGTGATGCGACGTTGGCCGTGCGCATGACGATCTCGTTTGTGCTGGGAGCCGCGTGTTCGCTCCTGGCGGGCTTCAGCGGCATGTGGGTTTCGATCCGAACCAACATCCGTGTGGCCTCGGCAGCGCGGTCGAGCTTGAACTCGGCTCTGCAAATCGCGTTGCGAGGCGGCGCGGTGACCGGGCTGAGCGTGGTTGCTCTTTCGCTGCTTGGTGTCGGCTTGTTGTTCTGGTTCTTCGGAGGATTGGAGAATCCGCAAAGGGTTCCGCTGCAGATCGTCGGGTTCGGGTTCGGTGCTAGTTTCGTGGCGCTCTTTGCGCAGCTCGGAGGAGGAATCTACACGAAGGCCGCCGACGTGGGTGCAGATCTCGTGGGTAAGGTGGAAGCCGGTATACCGGAAGACGACCCGCGAAATCCCGCGGTGATCGCGGACCTGGTGGGCGACAACGTGGGCGATTGCGCAGGCCGTGGCGCAGACCTGTTCGAATCGACGGCGGCTGAGAACATCGGCGCCATGATCCTTGGCGTCAGCTTGTTTCCGATCTTCGGCGTGAAGGGTATCATGTTCCCGCTGATGGCGCGAGCCTTCGGTCTGATCGCGTCGATCGTCGGCGTGTTCGTGGTGAAAACGCGCGAGGACGAGGATCCGATGAACGCCTTGAACCGCGGCTACTACGTCACGACTGTGCTGGCGATGATCGGCTTCTACATCGCCGTATACGTGCTGCTGCAGAACAATCTCTACCTGTTCGGGGCAGGCGTGGTGGGCATCATCACGAGCTTCCTGTTCGTCTACATCACGCAATACTACACGGAGTACAAGTATCGGCCGGTGCAGGAGATCGCAAAGAGCTGCATCACCGGTCCGGCGACAACGATCATCACCGGTCTGGCTGTTGGCCTCGAGTGCACCGCGATGCCCGTGCTG